>JAICPV010000586.1 GCA_025929655.1 Pyrinomonadaceae bacterium | reverse complement strand
GCGATCGCATCTGTTCATCCCAATCCCATTCCGGCCGCGTACGGCAGCAATAAAGGTTAAAGGTTACGGTTTCGTGTTCCGGGTACGTGTGGCATGTAAGATGCGACTCAGTGAGCAACGCCATCCCGGTCACGCCGCCTTCACCGGGAAATATGTGCCAACGCGCATCGACGACTTTCAGGCCGAGATCGGAGACGACGCGATCGAAAATGTCGCGAAGCACGATCTCATCGCGGAGTTTCTCGGCGTCACACTGTCCGGCCTCGATCAGCCATTCGGTTCCAACGATCATCTGGGTATGTCAGGCTCGCTGCGATAAAATAAGGTTTGGTGGCGGTCGATGTCGATAAAAACTATAACCAAAATCGCGTGTTTTGTCATTCCGCTTACCTTCACGATCGGATGCTCCGACGTCTCGTACGGCGGAGCTGAACATGCGCGCATCAAACCGGAAAACGCGGGTTTTCAGAATGCCGAGGTGATCGCCCGCATTGCTTCCAAGAAGATCAACGAAAGCAGCGGCCTGGCAGTTTCAAAATGTCAGCCCGATGTCTTTTGGACACATAACGACTCCGGCGACGGCCCGTTCCTTTATGCTTTCAATTCGAAAGGTGAGACGCTCGGCAGTTTCCGCTTACTGAGCGCGAGCAACATCGATTGGGAAGATATTTCTTCGGTGAAGTCTCCCGCGGGCGAATGCTTTCTCTTTATTGGTGAATTCGGAGATAACGACCGTAAGCGTGACATTCATGCGATCTATCGCGTAGTGGAACCCGGGATCAACTCGACAAACGAGCCGAATAAAACTTCGACGCTTTCATCCGTGGATTTGCTTCGCTTTCGATACCCGACGGAAAGGCATGATGCCGAGGCGTTGCTTGCCCACTCAACGACAGGGTCGATTTATGTGGTAACTAAAGAGGTTGACGGCCCCGCGCAGGTTTATCAACTGTTCCCGGATTTCGGTTCCGGTAATACTCAGACCGCCAGGAAAATCGCGGAAATCTCTCTTCCCGCGTCTCCGAACGGGTTCGTTACGGGTGGAGATATTTCCGAGGACGGGAGACGGGTTGCCCTGTGTGACTATTACGCGGGATATGAACTTCAGCTTCCAGAATCAGCCGGCAATTTCAATGAAGTTTGGCAGCAAAAGCCAACTGCCTTCGACCTCGGCCCGAGAGTGATCGGCGAGGCGATCGCTTATTCAAGTGACGGTAACACCTTATTTGCGACCACTGAGCGCGTGAACGCCCCGCTGATCCGTGTACTGCGAAAATGAAAAACCGGCGCGTTCGTAAAAGCGCCGGTCCCTTAATAACTAATTCGAACTCTAGCTTGTGATAGTAAAACTCCCCTTATTCTCAATCACCTGTCCGCTGGTCCGGTCGCGGGTAACGACCTTGATATCGTAAACGCCCGGCTCAAGCGAAGTGGTTGGCAAAAGCCTGGCGAGCGTGAGCCGTTGACTTGAATCGCTCAAACCCTTCCAGTCCTCCGGCTGTTTGAGGATCTGTTTGCCATCTTTGGTAAGAATATATTCAACGTCCACAGCCGGCCGAAGCGTC
>JAICPV010000419.1 GCA_025929655.1 Pyrinomonadaceae bacterium | reverse complement strand
CGTGCCGGTGACCCCTGAGCCGTGTATAGGCGGACGATCGCACCGTTGTCCTGTGTGAATTTTTCGATCACGCCGCGAAGCCGCGACGGCGGTTCGTTAAGTTCGGACAGTTGGTTCCCGCCCTGCGTCTGTAAAAAAGCGGGAACGAACAGCGTTAAAATTGCTATCGTCGAATAAAAGCAGCATCGTCTAAGCATAAAAGAATTCCTGGATGTGGTTGATTCAGGCCCGATCAGTCAAGTATCGGCGAAGCATAAGGATCTGTCCACTGTGGTAGATCCCGTGGTGCAATGTGCCGTGCAGTGACCGCAAAAATGTCCAGCCGTCTAATTCCGGCACCAGCTTCGAGAGGATCTCGTCATCCTGCTCTCGAATCGCGCTGACGAGCTGTCGGTTGGCGTCTTTCAGTTTGGCGACCGCTTCCGACCAAGCGGCCGCCGACTGGTCGGCCGTTTCGCTCCATGTAGTTTCGCCTCGGATCCATTCGCCGGCTCCTCCGGTGATCAGGCGGCGGTGATAATCCCACTCGAGGGTCAAATGGTTAACGATGTCCCAGATCGAATTCGAATTTGCATCCGGGCGGCGGGCGGCATCATCAGCGTCGACGCCCTTCAAGCATTCTGTTATCGACGGACCGTAATACGCTCGACCTTCAAAAGTCTCCTCCAAAAGCTCGGCGATCCTGTCGCATTCCCGGCCCATGTTGGTGTTAGATCTCCTTCAGAAAACTTAAGCCGGCGTCTAACGTCAAACCAAAGTTTTCTGCGATCGTCTGGCCAATGTCGGCGAGAGATCCCCGGGTTCCAAGATCGACGCCGGGCCGCGCATTCCGGCCGTAAACAAGCAGCGGGACATACTCGCGCGTGTGGTCGGAACCGGGGAACGTCGGGTCGTTGCCGTGATCGGCGGTCAAGATCA
Source organism: Pyrinomonadaceae bacterium (assembly GCA_025929655.1). Taxonomy (GTDB): domain Bacteria; phylum Acidobacteriota; class Blastocatellia; order Pyrinomonadales; family Pyrinomonadaceae; genus OLB17. The sequence continues at coordinate 1,949 of JAICPV010000419.1, read as the reverse complement.
AAAGATCGTCGTCGTTCATCGCTTCGAAAATGTCGGGAAGCTGCGAATCGAATCGCTCGAGTGCTTTCGCGTATCCTTCCGTGTCGCGGCGGTGGCCGTAGAGCATGTCGAAATCCACCATGTTGCTGAAGATCAGCCCTTTTGATTCGGCATTTAATGCCTTTATTGTCTGCTCGACCGTCTGGTCGTTGTTCTTTGCGACAAGGTCTTCGGTTACTCCTACGGAGTCGTAAATGGACGCGATCTTGCCAATACAGATGACGTCGAGCCCAGCGTCCCTTAAAAGCGGCAAAAGATTTTGCGGAGGCGGTACGGCATAATCGTGGCGATTCTCTGTTCGTTTGAAATCGGCTGCATTACTTCCTAGGAACGGGCGGGCGATCACACGCCCTACCTTTTCCTCGCCCTGCAAAATTCCGCGTGCGATCTCGCAGATCTCGTACAACCGATCGATCGAAATTATCTCTTCGTGCGCAGCGACCTGAAAAACGGAGTCGGCAGATGTGTAAACGATCGGCTTTCCCGTTCGAAGATGTTCCTCGCCGAGTTCTTTGATTATTTCGGTGCCGCTGGCGGGGACGTTTCCGAGGATTCCAGGCACGTCGGCTTTCGAAATAAATTCGTCGATGATCCTCGATGGAAACCCGTGCGGGAAAGTGGGAAACGCCTTTTCGAGAATGATACCTGCCATCTCCCAGTGCCCCGTGGTAGTGTCCTTACCGTTCGACTTAAGGGTGCATTTTCCGAAAGATCCGATTGGAGACTCTATCGCAGGAACTCCATCCAGCGGCCGTATATTGCCAAGCCCGAGCTGTTGCAGATTCGGCAGTTCCACCTTCCGGTTTTTCAGAATGTTGCCGAACGTATCGGCCCCCGAATCACCCCAATCACCGGCGTCGGGCATTTCGCCGATACCTGCCGAGTCGAGAACCATCAAACTTATCCGTTTGAATCGCATGATTAGATATTTACACGAAAGTAGAAAACTGCGAATCCGATACCCATCGCAGCATCAATTGATCTTTTGCGTTATTGCTATCGTATTGGCGCGTTGTAGCCGGTGCGGGCGCGGACGACCGAACCTGCCGGCAGCCCCTTAAGATCGACACGAATGGACCGATACTTTCCGTCGCGGGCCTCGTTGTTCGAGTAGTATCCGAGGCTGTACCGCGTGCCGATTTCTGCCGCGACCTGTTTGAATGCGTTTCTGGCTTCACTGAGGTCGCCGGCAGGAAAAACACGGCCGCCTGAGATCTTCGCAAGCTCGTTCATCTCGAACTCCGCGAGCTCGTAAAGCTTTTTACTGATCGCAAGCCGCTCGAAATCGCCAAGCTGGCAAAAATCGGAAGTTTTTTCGATCTTCGAGCCCGGACTGAAGCTGGCATAATATCGCCTGATCTGCGCCTGCGAAAAACGCATCGCGCTTAGGCAGTCGCCGAGCAGTTTGTCCTCGAAAAAATCGCGAGTGTTGATGTTTATGAAATAGGTTGTGACCCCTTTTTCCGAAAATCTCCGCTTGGCCTCATCAAAACCGTCGACACTCGAAGAATCGACAGCGTCGGTCATCGCAACTAAAGCGCGACGCCCTCGAAATTCCTCCTTTGGCTGTTCCTTAAAGACGACGTTCGAAATCTCTAAAAGCGAATCGTAATACGGCGTTCCGTTTCCCATCCCCACGCGGTCAAGAGCCGTTCGCAGCAGTGCGCGGTCACTCGTCAGTTCGCTGACACGGTCCGGGATCGACACAGAACGCCCGTCACGCGTTACCGACCTGAAGGCGATGATCGAAACGCGGTCTCCCGGTCGGAGCGACGCGATGAAATCGGACGCCGCACGTTTTATCAGTTCGAGGTCGGCGCGGGTCGAACCGGAAGTGTCCAACAGGAGTGCGACCTCGAACGGGGCACTCACGGCTGTAAATTCTTCGATCTTCTGCTGCTTCCCATCTT
>JAICPV010000447.1 GCA_025929655.1 Pyrinomonadaceae bacterium | reverse complement strand
CTAACCGCCGATAAAGCTCATCGATCGAGAGGGCATAACAAACTCCGCGTCGTTTATATAATGACGCGGTTCTTTTTTTAGAACAGCGTTTTCGATGAATCCGACGATGTCGGTTCGGGTCGCTCCACCTCGAACAATGTCTCGGAGATTGTGTTCCGTTGTTGAAAATAGACACGTTCGTATCTGGCCGTCGGCGGTGAGGCGGATTCGCGAGCACTGACCGCAAAACATTTCAGTGACCGGTGCGATGATCCCGATCTCGCCCGGCGCGCCGTCGGCGAACGCATATTTCCACGCAGTTTCGCTGCCGCGAGAAGTTTCTTTCAACTTCAACGGGAAAACCTTTTCGATCGTATCGCGGATCTCGCGGCCCGAAACGACCATCTCGCGCGACCATTCGTGTCCCGAGTCGAGCGGCATGAATTCGATGAAACGAAAGCTAAGAGCATGGTCGCGGGCAAAACGCGCAAAATCGACGATCTCGTTATCGTTTCGTCCGCGGACTATCACGGCGTTGATTTTTACAGGCTCGAAACCGTGCTCCTTTGCAGATCCGACCGCCGTCAATACTTTTTCAAGCGCGTCCACGCCGGTGATGTCCAGAAAATTCTCCCGTTTCAAGCTGTCAAGACTGATCGTTACGCGATCCAGGCCCGCGAGTTTAAGGGCCTCGGCATGGCGTGGGAAATCGAAACCGTTGGTTGTGAGCGCGAGGTCGTTCATCGCGGGCTTGAGTTTCGCGATCTCGGCGACAAGTTTTGGAACGTCTTTTCTGATCAACGGCTCGCCGCCCGTCAGCCGGATCTTTTCTATACCGAGCGAGACAAAGATCTCCGACAGATACGCGATCTCTTCGAAGGTAAGGATCGTCTCTTTGCGAGCGAGCGGCGGCTCGCCGTTCGGCAGGCAGTAAAAGCACCGAAAATTGCACCGGTCGGTCAGCGAAATTCGCAGATCGCGGATGCGACGGTTGTAAGAATCCAAGAGCGGCACGATTAAATAATAGACGACATACGAGAGATTGTTTCAACGTGGACCAGCGCGGATCTTGCGAAAAAGGCCGGATCTAATTATTGATTGGCGCAGATCCGCTCAATCCGAATTAATAGCTCTGCAGGTCGCAAGGGCCGCAGCATTGCGCTTGAGTCCGGCTAACTTTGTGCGTTTCATCGGGCTCTTGCGAAAGCGCTCGACGTATTTCTCATGCTCCATCGAATCGATTGTATCGGGCGCGATGGATGTTTCGCTGTCGCGTGGTTCGAATCGCGGCTCGCTCGATGGTTTCTCAAAACGGTTCCACGGGCAAACGTCCTGGCATATGTCGCAGCCATAAAGCCAGCCATTCAAATGCCCGGCGATCTCATCAGGAAGCGTTTCATCGCGCAACTCGATCGTTGCGTACGAGATGCATCGTCTCGCATCTACGACATACGGTTCGACGATCGCGCTGGTCGGGCAAGCGTCGATGCACGCCGTGCACAAGCCGCAGTGGTCCGAAACGACGTCGTTGTCGTATGCAAGGTCGATGTTCAGGATCATCTCGCCGAGGAAAACCCACGAACCATGGTCGGCGGTGATGATGTTCGTATTCTTGCCCTGCCATCCGATCCCCGCCCGCACCGCCCATGCCTTTTCCAGCATCGGCGTTGTGTCGACGCAAATTTTACCGTCGGCTTCCGGTGCTTCGGACTTGATCCAACTCAGCAATGCTCTGAGCTTTTCTTTAAGGACCTCGTGATAATCGTCCCCCCACGCGTAACGCGATATTTTCCCGGCGTCTGCGGAATCCACATGCTCGTGCGGGGTGAAATAATTCATAGCCGCGACAACCACCGATCTCGCTTCAGGAAAGATCAGTTTCGGTTCGACGCGCTTGTCAGGTTCGCGGTTCATCCACGCCATTTCGCCGTGGTAACCGCGGCCAAGCCATTCGAACAAGCGCGGGGATTCCTCTGCCAGCGGCTCGGCGCGGACGATCCCTACCTTGCAAAAGCCCAGCTCGATCGCTTTCTTTTTGATCTTCGCCGCGAGCGAATCCATACCATCATTATCCGACAACGCGCGGTAACAAAAAAAGGGTGAACCGTGGAGGCTCACCCGCAGTTGCTTTCTATCGGGTGGTGACTAGAAAACTAGTTTCGCGCCGAATTGGAACTGACGCGGGTCGTAAGCGGCGGTCGGGCGGCTGAAATATCGCCCGTTGCTCGACCGTTCGCCCCACGCGTTCACGTCCGTGAACAGCGGCGACGCACTTGCTTCGTTGAACCGGTTGAAAAGGTTGAAACCCTGAGCGATCAAGTCCAAACGAACGCGTTCGCCAAACCGTATAGCGCGAGTTACGCCCAGGTCAAAGCTCATGTAGTTGTGAGTGATACCCATGTTGCGGCCAAGAGTGCCGGTTGCAAAACGCCCGTCCACGATCAGCGGCGTGATGCAGCCTGGAGTCCCCGGAGAGCAAAGGGATCCATCGGGGTTCACGCTTGGACGGTCGGTTTGGGTCGACTGGTCATTGTTCGCGTCTACGTTTGTAATAATGTTGAACGGTCGGCCCGACGAGATCTCAAAGATCGGTGCGATCGTGAAATCGGCAAATATACGCTGCCAACCGCCCCTTTCTCTCCAGCTTCCCGGTGAGAAGAATGCTCCGCTGAAAACAAAGCGATGCCGCTGGT
>JAICPV010000300.1 GCA_025929655.1 Pyrinomonadaceae bacterium | reverse complement strand
CGGTGGGCGTAAGGCCGTGCCATGCGGCATGTTCGAGTGGCCAGTAGACGGGCGACGTGCCGGGATTATTGACCAGGATCATCGCGGCGATGGTGATGCCGCGGAAGACGTCGAGTGATACGAGGCGACTGGTGCTAGTGTCCGGCATTGTCGGAACGCGGACGCCCTCGTCCGCAACGCCGCGAAAGCGGCCGATATAGTTTCGCCCTGCGGCCTCATTGCGGACGAGGGCGTCCGCGTTCCATTCACCAGCCGTTGCGTTCGCGCGTTGATGTGATGTGCGCGGTGTGATGAAGCGAGTGCCAGGCGTAGAGGCCGAGAACACGTTCGAGCGTCCAGTTCCCTGTTTCAGGATGAATGAATTCGCGGTGAAAATCCTCATCGGTCATTGCGTTTGCCATCGCGACCCAGCGCTGATGAACACCGTCGACGATCGCCAGCGAGACGCCGACCGGCAGATTGCTGTCAGCAAGCTCGGCCCAACGGTCCTCAGCATAAGGCTTGATCGTTGGCGGTTCGTCCTCGGTCAGAGCGAGCTTAAATCTACACAGGGAGTTGATGTGGCTGTCGGCTACGTGATGCACGGTTTGCCGCAGCGTCCAGCCGCCTTCGCGGTACGGCGTGTCGAGCTGCTCGTCGGTCAGTCCGACAACAGCCGCATGTAGTTTTTCGGGAAGTGCCGAAATAGTTCTTAAATTATCCGAACGATCGGAATACGCGTCCGGATCGAAATTACCGATAGGATATCTTGGATCTATGTTCATAAGAATCATTTGCAGAAGCCTGACCGTTAGGGAATATACGCGTCCTCAAAACGCGTGAATTGTTTCAGAAACGCAAGCTTTATCGTATCAGTCGGACCGTTGCGTTGTTTTGCAATGATTATTTCCGCGATGTTCCTGCGTTCCTCCGGGATCTCTTCGTCAGACTTGTAATAATCTTCACGATAGATGAAGGCCACGACGTCTGCGTCCTGCTCGATCGAGCCCGATTCCCGCAGATCGGACATCAGAGGGATCGGCGGCTTCCTGGCCTCAGGCGCACGCGAGAGCTGCGAGAGAGCCAAAACCGGAACTTTGAATTCTTTGGCCAATGCTTTCAGGTCGCGTGAGATCTGCGAAACCTCCTGCTGGCGATTTTCGCTCCGCCGCGAGGAACCGCTCATCAATTGCAGGTAATCGACGACGACAAGATCTACTTTCTTTTCTTCGGCAAACAATCGACGCAATTTCGCGCGCATCTCCAGAACGGAAATGCCGGCGGTATCGTCGATAAAAAGCCGAGTGTCGGCGAGTGTTCCGATAGATTCGGCAAGGCGCGCCCAATCGTTGTTCGAAAGCAAGCCGGTGCGAAGTTTTCGTGCGTCGACAGACGCCTGGGAACTCAGCATTCGCATGACAAGCTGCTCCTTCGACATTTCGAGCGAGAACACGGCGACGACGGCACGTTCGTTAACGGCCGCCCGCTGTGCGATGTTAAGGCAGAGCGCTGTCTTTCCCATGGACGGCCGAGCGGCCACGATGATCAGGTCGCCTTGCTGAAGCCCCGATGTTAACTGGTCCAGGTCGCGGAATCCGGTCGCAAGGCCGGTCAATGCATGTGCGTGATGCGTCGCGAAATCCTTGATCTTTATGAAAACCTGATCGGCGATCGGCTGTATCTTTTCGAATCCCTTTCGCTCTTCGAGCTCGGTCAGCTCGAAGATCGCCTGCTCCGCTTCGTCGAGAACCGTCCTGGGATCTTTGTCTTCTTCCAGCGCCTCGCTCGTGATCTCATTGCAGGTACGGACGAGGCTCCGCATTACGGATTTGCCGCGGACGATGTTTATGTAGTCCGCGACGTCCGTGAAATGCGGCAGCCCGTAGGTGAGATTTGTGATCGCTGCGACGCCGCCGATCGATTCGATCGCGCCGTCTTTTTTCAATTCCTCGCCGATCAGTATCGGATCGATCTTTTTCGAAGCTTCGAACAACGAGATCATTGCGCCGAAAATGCGTCGATGGAGCGGCGAATAAAAATCGTCGACCTTCAGGTGTTCGACCGCCTGCGCGATCAGCGCGTTATCAAGCAAAACCGCGCCGAGGATCGCACGCTCGCTCTCCTCGCTCGAAGGCAAGGGCCGCTCTAAAAACTGCTCACGCCGCTGTTCGGGAAATGCTGCCATTCGTGTGTTGAAATCTCTGAGTTGCCGGATATCCTGAGTAGGTTGGCGTCTAATGATAGCGTCCTCGATTGAGGCTTTCAACATCCAATACTGAATATTTTTTACGGAGTGTTTTCGGCAAGTTGGGCGCAAAAAACTGCATTCGACGAAACGAATGCAGTTAAATAAGTTAGCGAGTTTTCCTCATGTGGAAAACCTATTCGGCGGCGGATTCTTCCTTAGCCGGTTCGGCTGCGGGCTCTTCGACCGCCTCTTCAGTTTCAGCTTTTGTCTTGCGACTCTTCTTCGCTGGTTTCGCTTCGACTGCCGCTTCTTCGCCTACTTCGGCCGTGACGGTCACCGGAACTTCGAGCACCACGTCGCGGTGCAGCTTGACCTTGACAGTGTATTCTCCGGTTTCTTTGATCGCATCACGAAGGGTGATCTTTCGGCGGTCGATCTCGTAGCCTTTAGCGTTCAACGCTTCGGCAATGTCCATCGATGTGACCGAACCGAAAAGCGTCCCGCCTTCGCCCGCCTTTCGCTGGAAGCTGAGCTCGATGACGCCCATCTGGTCTCGCTGCGCTTCTGCCGTCGCTCGTTCCACGGCCGCCTTTTTCAATAGAGCCTCGCGTTCCTTTTCGATCTGGCGCACATTGCCCTTGGTCGCAAGGGTTGCTAAACCTTGGGGAAGTAAGTAGTTGCGGGCGTATCCGGAACGCACTTTCACGACCTCGCCACGGCCGCCGAGCGTATCGATATCTTCTCTCAATAAAACTGTTGTTGATGCCATTTCAATCCTCTTTAGATCAAACCGTCACATCGACGGCGATTAGTTGTCCCAAACGAACGGCAGCATCGCCATTGCGCGGGCGCGTTTGATCGCCGTCGCGATCCGCCGCTGGTCTTTCGCCGTGATGCCGGAGATGCGACGCGGCATTATTTTTCCGCGTTCGGGGATGAACTGCCTGAGATATTCGACGTCCTTCCAATCGACGTAATCCGGCACGACCTGGCGCGGCCTGCGCCGCTGGTATCGCCGCGGCATCTTGTCGCCAAATTCTTCTTCGCCGCCGCCGCCGCCGAGGACAGCTTCCATCGGCATTTCATTTTCTCTTTCTGCCATAGTTACCTCTTTATTCTAAGCGTCCGAACCCGCCGTTTCCGACGGAGCGTCTTCGGTCTTTCTGAAGCTCGACCGCCGCTCGGCGCGCTTCTCGCGTTTCGCTCGCATCTTGTCCGCCTTCTTGCGGTCTTCGTCGACTCGTACCGTCATGTAGCGGATGATCATGTCGTTTACGCGCATTCGGCGTTCGAGCTCGGCGATCTCCTGTCCCGAGCCTTCGATCTCAAAAAGCACGTAATGCCCTTCAGTCTTTTTTTCGATCGGGTACGCCAGGGTGCGACGGCCGATATCATCCATGCGGACGACCGTGCCGCCTTCCTTTTCGATCAGGTTGCCGACCGCCGTGTTCAGTTTCGTGATCTTATCGGCCGCTGTTTCCGGGTCGATGATGTACATCACTTCATACGTTCTGTTTGCCATAACTTTAGTTCCATTTCGCCATCGCTGCTTCGATGCCGTCTTTGATGACGGTACGGATCGCGTCGGCGCTTGTCTTCAATACGTTTTCAACCGTCTCCTGCTCGCTCTTTCCGAAATTCTCAAGCACGAAATTTTTCGCGTTCGCGACCGGATGCTCTGGCATGATCCCGATCCGCAGCCTGATGAACTCGTTCGTTCCCAAGCAGTCGATTATCGACCGGAGGCCGTTGTGACCGCCATGCGTCCCTTTCGGACGAAGGCGGATCGTACCGATCGGAAGCGCGAGGTCGTCCGAGATGACGATAATTCG
>JAICPV010000451.1 GCA_025929655.1 Pyrinomonadaceae bacterium | reverse complement strand
CGCGAATGGGCACGAGCGTCATCCTGATCACACACGACCTCGGTGTCGTCGCCGGAATGACGGACAAGATCATCGTGATGTACGCCGGCAAGGTTTTCGAACAGGCGCCAACACGCGAGCTTTTCGCGAGGCCCGCGAATCCATACACGAAAGGTTTGCTGAAGAGCGTGCCTGATCCCGCGCACGAGCAGGGAAAAGAGCTTTATCAAATTCCCGGACTTCCGCCTGACGTTGCGCATCTGCCGCCGGGCTGCCCGTTCCAGGAACGGTGCTACCGCGTCGAGGACATTTGCCGGCGCGAGTTTCCGCCGTTCGTACAGATCAACGAGCAGCATCATTCGCTTTGCCATTTCGCCGAAGACGTTTACGCCGAATCGGAGACGGAAAAACTTGAAGTTCAGATATGAAAAAACTCGCCCCAATAATTCTGATCCTTGCTGCATTCACGCTCGGATGCAAGCTTCTCGATTCCCTGAAAGGCCCCGGCTCCGGCGGCGGTTCCGGCGTCACCGCGAGCGGCGACCCGCGCGAGGACGTCATCGCGGCATCTAGAAAATTCCTTGCCCTCCCGTTCTTCTCGGCAAGGATGGACGGCGTCGGGCAGACCGAGATCAAGTCGCAGGTCGACTACGCCGCTCCGGACCGTTATCACGTAAAATACCTCGGCGGGACCGGTGCCGGAATGGAGTTGATCTATGTCGGCAGCGATTCGTATATGAAAACCGACGGCAAATGGAGCAAGATGCCCGGCGATGCGAAAGCGATACCGAACCTTCGCGATTCGTTCACGGAAGAAGGTTTGAGAACGCTGACCGACGTTGCCTTCGAAAAAGAAGAGAGCTTGGACGGAAAACCGGCGCTTGTTTATTCCTACAAGAACGTAACGCCCGTCGGCGACCATCCTTTTACGTCGAAGATCTGGATCGGGAAGGATTCCGGTGTACCGATGAAAATATTTGTCGAGTATTCCAACGGCGCTCTCAAGCATATGACGGTGAACTACGATACCGTGACCCCGGTTTCGATCGAAGCTCCCATAAAGTAAATGTCAGAAACGAACGGAAACAATTTGATCTCCCTCGACAAGCTTCAGGTCTATTACAAGGTTGGCGGCGGGCTGTTCACCGCGTCTAAGACCGTCAAAGCGGTCGACGGCGTCTCGCTGGATATCCGGAAGGGCGAAACGCTCGGCTTGGTCGGCGAATCGGGCTGCGGCAAATCTACGCTGGGGAAAGCGATACTCCGTCTCACCGAGCCGACCGGCGGCAATGTCTTTTACAACGGAAAGGACCTCGCTCACCTCTCCAATTCCGCAATGCGCGAGCAGCGAAAACACCTGCAGATGATCTTTCAGGATCCTTACGCGAGCCTGAACCCGCGAATGAACGTCGGGCAGATCGTCGGCGAGCCGATCCGCACGTTCGGGCTGGCAAACGGAAAGGAAGTAAGTGAACGCGTCGGTGATCTCATGGAAACAGTAGGCCTGAGCCGCCGTTTTATCAAAAGATATCCGCACGAGTTTTCCGGTGGACAGCGGCAGCGCATCGGCATTGCACGTGCACTGGCGGTCGATCCGGAATTCATCGTCGCCGATGAACCGATCTCCGCCCTCGATGTCTCGATCCAGGCGCAGATCATGAATTTGATGGAAAGGCTGCAGGCTGAAAAAGGCCTGACCTACCTTTTCATTTCGCACGATCTTCGTGCCGTCCGCCATCTTTCGGACCGCGTCGCGGTGATGTATCTTGGCAAGATCGTTGAATTGGCACCCGGGAAGGATATCTACGCCGATCCGCTGATGCCGTACACGCGCGCGTTGATATCGGCCGTACCGATCCCGGATCCCGAGATCGAGGCTAAACGCGAAAGGATCATTTTGAAAGGCGACGTCCCCTCACCGATAAATCCGCCGTCGGGATGCCCTTTCCACACACGATGCCCCTTCGCGATCGAGGAATGCCGGCAGATCGTCCCGCAGCTCGTCGAGATCAAACCGAACCACACCGCCGCCTGCATACGGATAAGCGCTGAGCATCCGGATATCGAAGCGAACGAAGCTGCCGGACTCGGGGCCATCGGAAATTAAAATAAAATAAGGGGCGAAAAACGCCCCTTGCATACAACAAGAACTGGCAAAGTTTTATAGTACAGGTTTCGCAGCACTTGCGTTCTTGTTATTCGCGGCATCCCGCAGCGTACGTATGTGATCGTGAGCTGCCAGAACGCCCGAGAATTGTGCCTCGACGATGTCGCGGATGTAACCCGGAAGGTCTTCTTTCTGTGCTTCTTTGTAGTTGTTCTTGGCGGAATCCTCTCCGCGCTCGCATTCGTTGAGGATCGCCGCATCGTCGTTGCCGGTCAGCGCCGACTTGATATTTATCCATCCCCGGTGAAGTGCCCCGGCCGTGCTTCCCGATTCTTCAGGATCGCCGCCCAGCGTCCGAACCAGATTCTGCAGGTCCGCCACGTAACCCGCACGCTCCTGGGAGTACTTCATAAAGACTGATTTCAGCTGCTCGCTGGAAACTCCTTCAGCTGCCTGCTTGAAACCTTCGACCGCGTCTTCGCAGGTCTCAATGAGGTTGTTCAACGTTGCGATGGTTTTGTCGTTGAATTCCTTGTTTTGCGGTTCCAGG
>JAICPV010000320.1 GCA_025929655.1 Pyrinomonadaceae bacterium | reverse complement strand
AAGATTATGCGAATACGTTTGTTCGGCATTTGCACCACCTGGATCCGGAAAGTCCCGCCCTCCGGCATCGCGCTAACAGAGTTCCTCGCGAGGTTCCAAAAGATCTGTTTCAACTGGGTCGAATCCCCGTAAACAAATACGGGACAATCCGGCACCTCGATCTCGACGATATGCTTATCGGTTACATCAGGACTGTGCTTGATCAGTTTCACCGTCTCTCGCACCGCGTCGCAAAGGTCCACTTCGGTAAAATTTCCCGCTTTGGGCCGGGCGTAGCTGAGAAAGTTTGTGATTATGCTGTTTAGCCGGTCCGATTCTCGCATGACGATTCCCATCAGATCGGCGTGAACAGAATCCTTCGGCGTCGTCGACTCCAATACCTGAATGGCGCCACGCATGGCGCCCAACGGATTTCGGATCTCGTGGGCCAGGCCGGCGCCGACTCGGCCGACCGCGGCGAGGCGATCTTTGCGACGCACATTCTCTTCCATCGAGCGTATCTCGGTAAGGTCCTGAAAGGTTACGATCAGCCCGGACATTGCATTGTCTTCGGAGTAAAGAAGCGAAACACTGTAACCGATCTTAACGGCAAATCCCTCCGGCGTGAACAGATCTGCTTCAAAACGCGGCGGATGGTCGGGATCGTGTTTACCGCTGAGCGCATATCCGATCGCTTCCGAAATATCGCCGAATAATCTATGTATCGACGATCCGATCATCGTTTCGGCATCCCTGCCGGTGATCTCGGCCGCGGCCGCATTGAATGTATAGATCTTTCCGTCCAGATCGGTGGTGATCAGGCCCGATCGTATCGATTCGATAATCCTTTCGTGGAGCAGCCGCAGCTTTGCAAGGTCCTTCGTAGCCTCTTCGAGCCGGTCGCCCGAATGGCGGCGCTCCGCGAGACGTGCAGACAGTAGCCCGACGACAAGAAACGCGACGACGTGAAAACTGACTATTTGGATTATTCTGGCGGTGGGCGGCGAAAGCTCAGGATCGGAAAATACACTGAACGCAGATAATAACGCGACCCCGATAAACAGGCCCACGCAAACAAACGCCATTATCAGTGTCGAGAACGGGCGAAGAAAGATGCTCGCGACGCTGATCAGTACGACGTAAAGCGTTATATACGGCGACGAAAGATCGCCGGTCCGCCAGATAAGCCAGGTAATTAACAGTGCGTCGACGAGAAACTGAAACCAGATCTGCCACGTGAGATTCTTACTAAGCCGAAGGAAAAAGAAGTAAACGATAGTGAAGCCGACGGCGAGGATGAAGACGACGATCAGGCCCTGCGGGAAACGGTCGAACGAAAGCTCGAGCCGGCCGCTGTACCAGACCCACGTCGTGATCAGCAGCATGAAAACCACGATCAGCCGCCCTATGATCAGCGTCTGCACGCTTTGCACCCACGCAAAATTTGCAAGGCTGGAGTTTTCCTTTAAACTCGACATTGCGACGCGTTGACGTTGTAAAGTATGGAGCGGAATAACGAGATCGGGACGACCGAAGAACGCCCGTGGGGAAAGTTTACCATTCTTGACGAAGGTGAAGGATATAAAGTTAAGCGGATCGAGGTTTTTCCCGGCAAGCGGCTAAGCTATCAAAAACACGCAAAGCGGGCCGAGCATTGGTTCGTGGTAGCCGGGAAAGCCAGGGTGACCCTTAACGGTAAAACTTTCGATCTTTCCGCGTGTGATGCGATCGATATTGCTGTCGGCGCGGCTCACCGTGTTGAAAACCCCGACGATTCACAGATCTGCGTGTTTATCGAAACGCAGACCGGCACGTATTTCGGCGAGGACGACATATTTCGCTTAGAAGACGATTTCGGACGCTGATCAATTGCCCGTTCTCCGGACGATCTTTTTCGCCGCCTCGAGAACGTTTTCCGCAATAATGTCCGGCTTTCTATCGAGACGACTCTCGTGATAGTCCCCATAGCCTGTCCTGACCATCGCTGTCATCACTCCTGCAGCAAATCCTGTTTCTATATCGAGATCTTTGTCGCCGATCATCCACGATTGCGAGACATCGATCTCAAGATCTCGTCTGGCTTGTTCGATCATTCCCAATCCCGGTTTTCGACAAAGGCACCCATCGCTCGGCAAATGCGGGCAGTGGTAAAAAGCATCGATGAGCCCGTCGAGCCGATTCTGCATTTCCTGATGGATCGAACTCAGAGCAGCTTCATCATAAAATCCTCGCCCGATCCCGGATTGATTCGTCACGACAACAAGCCGGTATCCCGCCCCTTTCAACAGCTCCAAAGCCGGAAGCGTGAAAGGAAAGATCCGGAGGTCCTCAAGGCGCGAGAGGTAATCGACGTCTTCGTTCAGCGTGCCGTCCCTGTCCAGGAAGATCGTTTTTTGCGTCTGGCTAATCATTCAGCATTTCCATCGATCTTTCGAAAACGGCATCAGGCGAGATCCGGGTCATGCAGCGGTGGTCGATCGGGCATTCGCGCAGCATACACGGCGAACACTCGACCGGGTGGCGAATGATCGCAGCGTTTTCCCCGAGCGGTCGTGTGTTGACATCGTTCGTCGGGCCGAAGATCACCAGCGTCTTTGCGCCGACCGCAGATGCAAGATGCGCAAGTCCCATGTCATTGGATACGAAAAGGTCCATTTCGGAAAGTATCGCCATTGCCTCCGCGAGATCGGTCACGCCGGTCAGATCGATAACATCGGAATTGGATAAAGCGGAGACTCGTGCCGAAACGTCAATTTCCTGCTTGGACCCGAGCAAAACAATATTCGCTTTCGCTTCACGCGCAAGTAGATCGGCCAAACCCGCGAATTTTTCTTCGCCCCATCGCTTGGAAGAAGAATTTGTCGATCCCGCTCCGAACCCGACGATCGGCTTCGCAAGGTCGACACCGGCTTCGGCAAGGCGTGCCTTTGCGCGGCTTCGACGCTCTTCGTTCACGATCAAAGCACCGCTTAAGTCTCGGTAGTCGTACGTAAAGTCAAGCTGCTGTCGTCGCGCAAGCTCCTCGACAAGATTCAGGTAATAATGCGATTGATGCCTGTCATGTTCCCATGCCGGCGGCCTTACCGGATCGGTCAAAAGTATCCCGCGGCCTTCGCGGCTGTATCCGATCCTTTTTTTTACACCGGCGATCCGAACGATCGCGGCTGTTTGAAAAGAGTTGGTAAACAGGATAGTGAGGTCGTATTTTCCGGCCGAAACTCGTTTCGCCTCCTTCACGGTTTCGCGAAAACCGGCACCTTCATTTTCGACCGTCAAAATGCGGTCGATAAACTCCGCGTCCTGAAATATACCGCGGGCCCATGCCTTCGTGTACAAAGTTATGTTCGCGTTCGAAAACATTTCCCGCAGCGCGCGGAGAGCGGGGATGCACATTACGGCATCCCCTATCCAATTCGGCACGCGAACAAGAATCTTCATCGAGATAAGAGGTTCTTCAATCCATTTTCCAGGCCGATCTTCGGCTTCCAGCCAAGCTCTTGGTCCACACGCCGAAACGACGAAATGTAATTGAACGGAACCGGGTCCGGAAGCGGGTTTGCGTCATCGATCACGGCTTGCAGCCCGGAAACCTGTTCAAGAATCTCGATCAACCTGCTTATCGAAACAGCATTCGCCGATCCGCCGCCGAGATTGTATAGGCCGTGTCGGATAACAGAATCGGCGAACGCTTCACATGCTACGGCGAAATCGTCGACGTGCAAATGATCCCGGACCGGTCGGCCCGCGCCGGGTAAACGCATCGGCTCGCCCTTGTTTATCGCCTCGACGAGCGAGCCTACGAAATTT
>JAICPV010000597.1 GCA_025929655.1 Pyrinomonadaceae bacterium | reverse complement strand
TTGTCGAACTCCTTCTGGAGCGCGCCGACCGGCTGGGCGTTCCCGTGCTGCTGTCCGTGAGCTGGGACATGACGCGGACATCGCCATTCAAAGAACGGATGTCGGAGATCCGCGCTATTGCTTCTGAACTTTACAAGAGGTACCGCCATCATCCGTCGCTTGCAGGTTTCTATTCATATCAGGAAGGCAGCGGCACTTATTATGCGCCATTCGTGCGCGAATTCAGCGAACATATCAAGAGCATGGACCGCGGGCTTTTGACGGCGTGCGCGCCGCATATCGACGATCCGCTCCTTGCAAGTTATATAAGCGTGATCGAAGAGCTCGACATAATGATTTACCAAAGTGCCGTTATGGCGAGCTATCGACCGGACAATCGTAAAGAATACCCCCTGCGTCGCGTTCGTGATTTTTCCGGTCTCGGTTCGGGGGCAAAGCGCCTGCAGAACAAGATCGTATTAGCTCATGTCGAGCTTTTCGCATATATGGAAAAGCGTGTGAAGCCTGAAGTTCTGACCGCTTCGTACAACGACATCTATGGGCAGATCCTCAGCGCCGCGACGGTCACCGACTCTGACGGCATCGCACTATTCGCTTATCACGCCCACGTCTTCGATCAATCGAAACGTTTTGACGCCGGGAAAACAGCCCGAACCGCCGTCCAAAACGGGTTGAAGGCGTTTGAAAGAATAACCTCGACAGTCTCGAAAGAGCGTAATCCGATCGCACTTTACATACCGTATTCGGATTTTGTTATCGAGCGTTGGAACAATTATTTTCTGCCCGCTCTGGACGCATTTCGCAAACTCGGCATTCCGATCGATATCCTTCCGTACGCACCGCCGCTCGCAGAATCGATCTACCCGTACTACCCGTACCACATGAACGAAGACGTGCTGAACCGTCTGCTCGCCGAAAAAACGGTCCTCGTGTTGGCGAATGTCTCGGGATTTCAACAGACCGACAGCGACCTGATCAAAGCGTTTGTCGAACGGGGCGGTGTAGTCGTCGCTTTCGGGCCACAGATCCCGTATGGGCGGAGTTACGAACGGAAAGACCTCTTCGGAGGTGAGCAAATGGCCTCGCGGTCGCACACCAAGCTCTCGGCGGGTTCGACCACTGTGCGGTTTCCCAGGTCGGAAATTAATTCTTGGCTGCCTGCCACCGCCTCGGTCATTGCGAAATTTGAAGACGGCTCTGGGGCCATCCTGATGAACAAATTTCGGAAAGGGACCGCGATCTCCATCCTGCCGGATGCTGTTTTTTCTGCACAGTTTATGCCGCGCGTGACAAGGAGAATATTGAACAGAGCTTTTCCGGAAATCCGCCGGTTGTGGACATTTCCGGGGCAGACCCGAACATGGACTTTGCCGTCCGGCAAACGCGAAGCGAATTCAATGCAGCGGTTGTGAACCACAACATGTCAGATCGTCGAATACGGATTCGTCAACCGCTTACAGATAGAAAATGCATTGCGGGAACGGGAACCGACCGCCCGGCCATAGTTCTGACCTCTTCCA
>JAICPV010000441.1 GCA_025929655.1 Pyrinomonadaceae bacterium | reverse complement strand
ATTCAGTCACACGAGATCGGAAAGGTCGCAGGCGATGACGGCGAAAAAAGAGTCTTCGTTCGCAGGCCGGCCGACGGCGGCACATATAAGACAGAAGACCGCGAGGTTCCCGATGTCCAAGCCCACAAAATGCGCTCGGCCCATCCCGATGGCCACCGCGATAATCAATTATTGAGAACGACACTCGGGTTGCTTTTGAGCGCGCCCGAAGGAATGGATGTGACCTACACCTATATCGGTGAAGGGGATGTGGACGGAGCCGCTGCGAATATCGTGAACGCCGAGTTTGGCGGACAGAATTTCAGGCTATTCGTAAGCAAAGCGCACAACCTTCCGCTGGCGATCAGCTACGTCGGGTATCCGATGCCCGAAGTAATGCATTTCGAGCATAAACTTCCCGACGACGGCGGGAAGGACGTTGTGATGTTCAAGCGTCACGCGGATCCTGTGGCAAAGACGGAGATCACAGTGAAATTTTCCGATTTCCGCGATTCCGGCGGCCTTCAGCTTCCCTACCGCTGGACGACGACCGCAGGCGATAAGTTGTCGGATGTTTTCGACGTCACGTCTTACGAGCTCAATCCCGCGAACATTTCGGATAAGTTCAAGGGACATGCAACCAAGATGCGCATGAAAAAGGCAGAAGCAAAATAAGTACAGTTTCCCGCATCGCAATGGAACGGCCGGATCTCCGGCCGTTTTTTATTGCGCACGGCCGCGTTCGCGAGTATTCTTGTAGAAACTTGTCTTCGTTGCCAAATTCGTCCAACTTTTTCCGGAGGCAATCCATATGTTTGGACAATCATTTCGCGTTTACGGTCCATCCATTTCGGTAATTTTTTTGTTAGCAGTTTTCTCGAGCGGTGATGCGGCTGCGCAATCCACGCGAACCATGGACGCTGCGGCGCGTCGTTTGGACGATTTTCGCAAGCAGAGCGAAAAAGCCCTTCACGACGACATGGCGAAAGACATGAAGGGCCGCAAAACTTCCCCCGAAGACCTCAAACGGGCTGCCGCGGTCAAGCAACAGCTCAGGGATGATCTCGAATCCCTTCAGTCGGAATACAACAGCCTGGTCACGAAACTGAAGTCGCGTGAGCCATTCACCGCGGCGGAAACGGCCGAGATCGGGGAACGTGTATATGCTCGGTCTTCGAGGTTGGCGAAGAACCTGAATCTGCCCGCACCTGCGGATGCTGAGCAAGCGCAGAAATCCGCCGAAAACCGTTCGGCGCCGACCATAAAAGACCTCTGCCTAAAGATATTTGCTTTTATCACCCATCCGATGTTCGAAACGCCGAGTGCTCTCGATATCAGGTCTTCAGCCGAAGCAAAAGCGCTTCTGGACGAAATAACGTGGATGAGCGACGTGCTGCGGCAGGCGAAATGAGCGGCTCAGGCGGGTTGCGTAGCGGCCTTGTCGGCTTCTCTTTTGATACGTTCAGCTAATCCCGGTACGAGTTTCTTCGCCGCATCGATCGCCCCTTTTATATGCCGCTCGTTCGTGAAATGCCCGGCGACGTAAACGCCGGGGACATTCGTCTCATAAGTTTCCGGATCGTAAACCGGAACTTCACCGTACTTTCCCAGCGTAGTCTCGACACCCAGACCCTTTAGCATCGTGAGATCGGCATCCGATCCGATCAAAACGAAAACCACATCGTTGTCGATAACTACACGCTCCCCCGACTCGCTTTCGAGCTCCACTTCACTCTCACGGATCTCGACCACCTTTCCAAGAAAGAAAAGGCGCAGACAATGCTCTTTCAACTCTTCCTCGAGCGGCTGCTTCACCCAGTATTTTATGCAGCCCTGTTTCGGATCGTTGTTTTCCCAGTCACCTCGAAATATTGCGAGTGTCGTTTCCGCGCCTTCCTGCGCGAGAAACAACGCTGCCTCGCCCGCAGAATTTCCGCCGCCAACGATCAACGCTTTCTTCTTCACCCAAGGATATGTTTCGCGGAAATGATCGTGAACTTTTGGCAGGTCCTCCCCGGGAACGTTCAGCTTCCTCGGATGTTCCATTGCTCCGATAGCGAATAGGACATTCTTCGCTTCGTAGGTCGCTTTCGAAGTGTGCACGCTGAAGGCGCCGCCGCCCGCGTCAGCGGGTGCCGTGACGGCGGGTCTGACTCTGCCGCCTGCTAATTCGGGCGGTTCTGCCCGGACTTCAAGCACCGGCTCCTCTGTTAGGACATTCAACTCATTATCCAAAACGAACCTTACATAATACGAAAGCAGTTCCTCACGTGTAGGCTTCTCGCGGGCGGGCTTAAGATCGCCCTCGTTTAATTCAAGTTCGTTCGTAGTCGAAAAAACGGTAAGCCCAACCGGATAATGGTAAACCGTATTTGCGATCAGGCCTTTTTCCAGAACGACGTAATCGAGGCCCATTTTCTTAGCCTCGTACGCGGCCGCGATCCCTGCCGGGCCAGCACCTATGATCAACAGATCAAGAATTTTCGAGTCGTTTGAGCTCATCCGTAAATCTTTCGATCTGCACTTTGGTGTTCTCGAGATTTCGTTTTGAATCGAGATACTCCTGCCATTCGTTCGTCATCGTTAGCGCTTTTAGTGTTTCTTCGTCGAGTGCATGCGACATTACAACCAACAGATCGCTCAACGCTTCATGACCGTCCAATAGTGATTGAATGATGGTATACGCGAGCTTCGCATTTTGCAGGTCGATGTCGAGTTCGGTCTGGTTCATTTGGGCGATGT
>JAICPV010000011.1 GCA_025929655.1 Pyrinomonadaceae bacterium | reverse complement strand
TTCGTGTCCTTTCGTGTGATTTCGTAGTTAAGAAATCGCATCGTTTTTCGGCGTGAAAAAGTATGTCGAAGAAGTCGAAGAAGAAGATCGGTACGGGTTCCAATTAGTTCGACGCTAACCTTCAAGCTGCGAGCTAAGTTCATCCCACTCGGCGTAAAGCGCCTTTATCGCCTTCTCAGTCTCCGCGTGACGCATAGTTACGTTGTTCAGAGCTTCAAAATCGCCCGCGATCATTGGATCGGACATTTCTGTTGAAAGTTTCGCCGACAGATCTTCTAGTTTGGAGATCTCCGACTCGATCTTCTTGATCCGGTTTTCGATCTGCATACGCTGATTTTTGCTAAGGGAGCTATTTGGAACGCGGATATCCTTGTCCGCAACTCCTGTTTCCTTCACGTCATTCATAGCAAACGACTCTGGACTTCCGACCTCGACGGCGTACATGGATGTCCGCGTTCCTGCCTTCCAGTCGTGATATTCGGTGTAGTTGCCGGGATATGCATCGACGCCGCCGTTGTCTTCGAACGATAGGATCTGCGTCGCGATCTTGTCCAGGAAGAAACGGTCGTGGCTGACGGTTATGATCGTGCCGTCGTATTCGGCAAGCGCGTCCTCGAGCGCTTCGCGGGCGGGGATGTCTAGATGGTTCGTTGGCTCGTCGAGGATCAGAACATTCTTCCGCGAGTAGATCAGCTTGGCGAGGCTTAACCTTCCCTTTTCGCCGCCGGAAAGATCCCCCACGGATTTGAAGACATCCTCGCCGAAAAACAGAAAGCGAGCAAGAAACGAACGAAGCTCGCCGTTGTCCGCCAACGGCGCGATGCGTCTCAATTCCTGGATCACTTCGTTGCGCGGTTCCAGGTCGTGGAGGTTCTGCGAATAATAGCCGGTGTCGACCTTCGTTCCCCAGCGGATATCGCCCGCCAATTCCCGGATCTCGCCAAGCAGCGTCTTTAAAAGCGTGGTCTTCCCCGTGCCGTTCGCGCCGATAATGCCGAGCGTTTCGCCGCGAAGGATCGAGAAATTGATGTTCGCCGCAAGCGGCGTGCTGTCGTATCCGACGGATAGGTCTTCGACGGCAAGGACGTTTGTCCCTGTACGCTCAACCTTCTTCAGCCCAAACGAACCGCCGTGCTTTTCCGCGGCGACCGCATCGACACGATCGAGACGTTCAAGCATGTTGCGGCGCGATTTCGCCTGTTTGGTCTTTTGCCCTTCGAGATTCTTGCGTATGAACGCCTGTGTTTTGCTGATAAAGGCCTGCTGGTTCTCGAACTCCCGCTGCTGTTGCTCTCGACGCAACGCGCGCTCAATAACGTACTTCGAATAGTTGCCTTTATAGTCGACCGCTTTTCCATTTTCGATCTCGACGATCCGGCGGGTTGTCCGGTCGAGAAAATACCGGTCATGACTGATGACGACGTACGCTTTATCGAAATCGAAAAGGAACTGCTCGAGCCATTCCACTGCATGCACGTCAAGGTGGTTGGTCGGCTCATCCAGCAATAGAACATCCGCATTCGACAGCAAAAGCCTCGCCATCCCCAGCCTGTTTTTCTGCCCGCCGGAAAGTATCGAGGTATCGAGCGTCCAATCGTCCTTGTCAAATCCCAGGCCGAGCAGGATCGCTTCCGCCCGTGCCGTATACGTAAAACCGTCGGCTTGCTCGAAAGCGATCTGTAGGTCCGCGTAACGGTCCAGTGTTTCTTTGGAATGGTCGGTAACCATGCGCACTTCGAGTTCGCGCATCCCGGCTTCGATATCATGGATCTGCTTAAATGCGGAAAGAGCGGCCGTATGGACGGTCTCTCCTGCTCCGAAATCAACGTGCTGATCGAGAAGGCCCAGCTTCAGGCCGTTCATTTTCACGACGTCGCCGCTGTCTGCCGTTTCGCTTCCCGTGACGATCCGAAAGACGGTCGTCTTTCCTGCTCCGTTGCGGCCCACGAGCCCGACCTTTTCGCCCGGATTGATCTGGAAAGAAACGCCGCGAAGGATCTCGTCGCCGCCGTAGGATTTTTTAACGTCTGAAAGCCTGAATAACATCGCGCAAAAAACCACCGGTTCAAATGTTGGAACATCCGGCCGATGGTTCAATTTTAACTAAGATCCCGTCTGTTAGTTATTCGTATTCCTTGCTGTATTCGGTGCAGCGGCCGGTGGCGGTGTGTTCGCAGGCGGCCTGGTCGCGGCCGGCGTCGGCCTTGCCTTGTTCGCAGCAGCATTAGAGCCGGCGTTGTTGGTCGGCGACGTATTCGCAACATTTGAAGCATTGGATGCATTTGCTGCGGTGTTAGTGTTCACCGTCGTATTCGTATTTGAATTAGCCGCGACAGCGGGACGGGCTCCGCTCAACTCGTTCGGATTGCTGACGACCTTTTTCGCCAGGAAATTCTCGATCTTCGCCTCGTTCATCGCGATCGCCTGGTACGACGCTGCGAGAAGCTGCTTGCGCGAATTGATCAGGTAATCGGTGATCTCCTGCCGCACTCCGGGCGTTTCCAACGTGCGGTCCTCATCGGTTTCCTGCTTTCGCTGAAGCTTGACGATCAAATATCGGCCCTCAAAAGGAATGAGCTGCGGAAAGATCTGGCCGTTCTGCATTTTCGTCATCACCGCGTCTGCGAATCCGTCGCCAAATGCCTGCTTCATTTGTTCTTCGGTGAAGTAACGCCAGTCACCGCCCTGCATTCGAGTGTTTGATTCCTCGCTGGCTTCACGGGCGACCGTCGCAAAATCCGCTCCCTGCATCACGCGTGTTCCGATCTCTTTAGCTTTTGCCTGCGCCTCCAGATCGTTGCGGGTTACGTCGCCCTGGCCGGAATCGGCCGGATCGATAACGATCGCGCCAAGCTGCGCTCCGCGCTTGTTCTTGAATGCTTCCGGATTGTTATTGTAGAACTGCGCGATCTCGTTATCCTTCGGCGGTTCGATCTTACCCGTGATCTTGTCGTTCAACTTTTGTATGGCGAGTGCCTTTTTGATCGAGAGCCGTGCCGACGCCTCGGTCTCGCCGATCTCCTTCATCTTCGCATCGAACTGCTCCTGCGAAAGCCCGCTGGCGGTTCGCCGCTTGTTGAATTCGCCGTTGACCTCTTCGTCGGTCGGCACCGTGCTCTCGGCTTCCGCCTTCTGGTACATCACTTCCTGTTCGATAAGGCTCTGAAGTATCTGAAGCCGTCCGGCCGCCAGCTCGAGAGGAGAGAGGCGGTTTTCCTGCCCCTGTGCCTGTTGTTTTATAGCGCGCTCGACCTCTTCCATCTTGATCGGCTTTCCGTTAACGGTAGCTGCCGTTTCATTCGGGTCGGCGCCCGCTCCCGGCCCATCCGCCGTCCCGCTGCAGCCTGCCATCATCGCCGTGAACGAAAGCACCGCAACGGTAAAAAGTATTAGTTTATTTGCTCTTAGCACTCTTGATCTAGCTCCTTTCGCTTCTAGCACTGACGGTGCCAAACTTGACTATGCACCGCCCGATTTGCTATAAAGTTCGTTTTGAGTTTTGTTACTCGAATTCTTTCCCTCTTTGCAAAGAGGTGCAATATTATGGCTCAACGATGTGATGTCTGCGGCAAGGGGCCGCAATTTGGTAATAACGTTTCGCACGCCAACAATAAGACCCGTCGGCGTTTCAACCCGAATCTGCAGCCCGTGCGCGTTCAGCTTCCTAACGGCGGAAACGGCCGTATGAAGGTCTGCACCCGCTGCATCAAATCGGGAAAAATTGTCAAAGCCGCGTAAGTTCCTTTGAGTTACGCATTTAATTTTTGGTTGCCAGTCCCGAATCGTCGGGATTGGCATTTCTATTTGTAAGAGTATCGGCATTAGCCATTCGAATGCCTAATGGCATCGCTCTTACACGACCGCGATACACTCGATCTCGACCTTTGCATCGCGCGGCAATCTCGCAGCCTGTACAGTCGCCCTCGCAGGCTTATTCTCAACGAAATATTTAGCGTAAATCTCGTTCATCGCCGCGAAATCGTTCATGTCCGCCAGAAAAACGGTCGTTTTCACCACACGGTCGAGCCCGCTTCCCGCCGCTTCGAGCACCGCCGTCAGGTTTTTGAAAACCTGAATTGTCTGCTCGCCGATGTCCTCCGAAACGAAGTTTCCCGTTGCGGGATCGATCGGTATCTGCCCGGAGCAGAACACGAGCCCGTTCGATTTGATCGCTTGTGAATATGGACCGATCGCACCCGGAGCCTTTTCTGTCGAAACAACTTCGTTCATCATTGCACGCGAAATTCCCGCTAAAGCAAAAGGCTGATATTAGCAAAATAGGAGGGAAAAGAAAAGTTTGGCCGGAGCGATTTCAGGCGTTCATCCGCTCCACGCTGAGAACGCCCTCGACGCCTTCGATAGCCGAAATGACCCGGTCCAGATGCCGTTTATCGAACACCTCGACGGTCACCTCGATAAACCCGCGGTCGTCGCGCGAAACATTCGCACTCGCGTCCCGGATGCCGGTCTTTATATCTGCGATCGCGTTTGTAATGCCGGCGAGCATTCCGGTTCGATTCTCCGTCATCACCATCAGCCGCACCGACTGGATCTCCTCCTTCTCGCTCTTCGCCCAGTCGACCTCGACTATGCGGTCCCGGTTCACCATTAACTGCGTGACGTTCTTGCAGCGTTTGTTATGAACGACGATCCCCTTCCCAAGTGAAATGTATCCGATGATGTCCTCGCCGCGGATCGGATTGCAGCATCGAGCACGCGTCGTTAAAAGATTGTCCACGCCCTTGACGACGATCGCGTCTTCGCCGAGTCCTATGAAGCGCTTGACGGCTTTCACGCCGGTTGAGATACGTGTTTCCTTCTTGTTCTCGGGATCGAGCTCGGCAAACTTCTCCGCGCCGAGATGCTTCGAGATAACGTTCCGAGGCAGCGTTTTTCCGTAGCCGATCGAAGCAAGAAGATCTTCGGGACGGCCGAGACCGTACTCGTTCGCGATCCGCTTCATCTCATTGTCGTTGTTGAGAAGTTTCTTCGCAGCTACATTGAATCGGCCCGATTCCTTTTCCAGCAGCTTCCGGCCGAGGTCGATGGAATCTGCCCGCTGCTGCTCGCTTATGAAATGCCGGACGCGGTTACGCGCCTTCGACGTGACAACGTAATTAAGCCAATCGCGAGAGGGATTGGAATTAGCGGTCGTCATTATCTCCACGACGTCGCCATTCTGCAGTTCCGTCTTTATCGGTACGATCCGGCCGTTTATCTTGGCACCCGTACATGTGTCGCCGACCTCGGAATGGATAGCATACGCGAAATCGATCGGCGTCGCGCCGCGCGGGAGTTGAATAACTTTTCCCATTGGCGTGAAAGCATAAACGTCCTTCGGGAAAAGGTCGAGCTTCAATGATTCGATGAAGTCTTCCGAATCGTCACTCGCCTTGTCGTCCTCCACCAGCGGCAGAAGCAGCTTTTCGACGGTCTTCCGCAGCTCGTCCAGGCTTTCGTCGTCTTCCCGTGTGCCGAGCTTGCTCTCCTTGTATTTCCAGTGTGCGGCGACGCCTTCCTCCGCGATATGGTGCATCTCTTCGGTCCGGATCTGCACCTCGAACGGCTGTCCCCCATCGCCGATCACTGAAGTGTGCAGCGATCGGTAGAGGTTGTCGCGCGGGATCGCGATCCAATCCTTGAATCTTTCTGGAACCGGCGTCCAGATGTCGTGCACCACTCCGAGGACCGTATAACAGTAACTTTTGTCGTTCGGGGTAATGATCCGTGTAGCGATCAGGTCGTAAACCTGCTCGATCCTGATCTTCTGTTTGCGAAGCTTTTTCCAGAGCGAATATAGGCGCTTCACCCGGCCCTCGATCGCGACAAACGGGACGTTGTCCGCTTCGAGCCTTGACGTGATCGCGGCCCGGATCTTTTCCAGGATCGCTTCGAGCTCAGGGCGGCGGGCGTCGACCTCTTTTGCAAGCTTTCTATAATCGTCGGGATGCAGGTTCTGGAAGGCCAGGTCTTCAAGCTCGCTCCGCATCTTACCCATCCCGAGCCGGTGCGCGATCGGGGCATATATGTCCAAGGTCTCCTGCGAGATACGGGCACGTTTCTCGGGATTGAGGTACTGCATCGTCCGCATATTGTGCAGACGGTCCGCGAGCTTGATCAGCACGACCCTCACGTCGGTGACCATCGCGAGCACCATTTTACGGACGTTCTCTGCCTGCTGTTTTTCTTTGGAAAGATCGCTTATCTGGGCAATTTTGGTGAGTCCGTCTACGAGGTTCGTGATCTCGCTGCCGAAGTATGAACGGATCGTATCAAGATCGACGAGGGTGTCCTCCACCACGTCGTGCAGCAATCCGGTCGAAACGCTGACCTCATCGAGACGCATCGTGGCGAGGATGTTCGCGACCTCGATCGGGTGTATCAGATAGGGCTCGCCGGACGCTCGTTTCTGTCCCTTGTGATGCAGAGCGGAGAACATATAGGCGCGTCGGATCATCTCGACATCCGCACCCGGCCGATTCTTTTCCACTGTCTCGATGACGTCTTCGATCCGTATCATTCCATGTCCAATTCGATTTTAACGGATACCCGGTGACGAAATCTAAAAAATCACGATCGCACCGGCATCCATAGATGCGAAAATGGTGCCCGGCCCCGCTAAGAACCGAACACCATAGATCGAAAAGTGAGCCGTATTACCGTGCCGCGTTAGCGTTCGCCCGATTAGCATTCGCCGCTTCGGCCTGCGCCGTGGCACGCGCTTCTTTTTCTTCGTCGATAGCCCTCATCACCTTTTTCAGCTCGTCCGTAGAAGCACGTTTTGCATCAGCGTCGGCTTTGAGGTTAGCGTAGTCCGGGCTGCCTTCCATCTCAGCAAGTCTCGATGCCTGGACCGCGATACTTGCCCGATAAGACCGTGCCGAATCGAAGGGAGCGATCGATTCTTCGAAGATCCTAAGCTGATCGTCGTTCATCGCCTTGAGGTTCGCGGAAGGAGCGTTTTTGACGACGTCGGTTTCCAGTGCCTGGGTCTGATTGAAATACTGCTGCCCCTTTGCAACACAATCCCTCAGCCTTGCAAGCTCGTCAGGATTCTCCGGTTTGACGAATTGAAAAACGTCCTTTCCGTCCTTTTTGACGGTCTTCTTCGTCGCTTCGGTATCCGTTATGTCGTTCGCGCACGTGTTGTATTCAAGTCCGAGCGACACCAACGCCCGCGTGCGTGCCGTCTCGGGCATCTTCGTATCTGCGGCGATCTGCTCCTGAAACTGCACCGCCTGCGCTTTGTCGCCCAGGGCCTCAAGCAAATTCGGGATAGCGCTGACAGTACTGTTTACGCCCGAAAGGGCGGCATAATATCGCTTCTGCTCAGCCGGGCCGTCGCGATTTGTTTCGTACGCCTGTTTCGCCTCAGTATATTCCGCGGTTGCCTGCGGCACGGCCTTCTTGTATTCCTCGACCGCCCGTTGGGCGAGCGATTTATCCTGACGGTTTCCGATATACATCGAATGAAGTGTTCGAGCCAAAAACAACTGCGCTGTCCTGCCCTCGACCGTTTCGCCTTGCGGGTCGCGCGATGCCGCGAGGCGGAAAAGCTCTTCGGCCTCCGCAAACTTTCTATCCTTATACGCGATCGATCCGTCGACGAGGTTCTTTCGAGCCATGACGCGGTTGTAGAATCCGCAGTTAGTATTAAACAAAACGGTACATGCAAGAACTACAAGTACCGCAAAACGAGAAGACCTCATTTCTTCACTCCATTCGGTATCTAAACTTTTATCAGCGTAACGCTTAAACCTGCCGCATCTCGAAACGGCCCGAGGGGTCAACTATTCAGGTCGTCGATCTGCAGCCCGATCGGCTGGGCGCCGGACGCTTTGACAGCGTCGATCACCTTCACCACATCGCCGTACTTGACCGACGTCGGCGATTTGATAAAGATCGTTTTTTCGATCTGGTTGGTGACCTCGCTTCGAACGTCGTTAGCTTCGCGCTGTTTGAAGATCTCGAGAAGCTGGTTGGTCAGCGGCTCAGCCTCATCGACCGTGCCCACCGGCTCGTTGTTTAGCGTGATCTGTCGCGTCGCCTGATTGATCGACACTACAAGCGTGAGCGGGTTTGGCTTTACATCGATATTCTGCTGGTCTTTAGGTTCGGCGGGGACCTTTGCCTCAAAACGGCTCGGTTTCACCGGAGTGATCACCATAAAGATGATCAGCAGCACGAGAAGCACATCGATAAGCGGCGTTACGTTGATATGTGGGGTCGCTTCATCATGCGCCCCGCCTGTTGACATTCCCATTGTCTTTTACTTCCTTAAAAAAGATCTGCGGGGGCCAAGGCCTTACTGTGCCCCGGCACCCATTTTCTTCCTGTCCGCGACGAGGCCGATCTTATCGATCTCTTGTTTGCGAATTGCGTCGATGGCCTGCACAACGGTCCCGTAATCCACTTCGACGCCGCTCTTGATGTAGACGATGCGCTTGTCCGGCGCCTTGTCTTTCATCATCGACTTTATCTTCTCGCCAAGCTCGGTAAGCGGAAGGGGATCTTTGCCTACGTAAAAGTCGCTATTGTTGGGTATCGAGATCACGACGGACGTGTCCTTCGTGATCTCGGCATCTTCTTCCGGAGTTCTCATGTCTCTCGGGATATTAACGGAAACGCCCTGTTGGAGCAGCGGCGTGACGATCATGAAGATGATCAGCAGCACCAGCATTACGTCCACCATCGGCGTTACGTTAATTTCCGAGTTATATTCATCGGTTCCACCGATCTTTGCACCCATTGTAATTCTCCCTGTTCGTACAACAGGCTGTTAGCCTGTTGCGGCGACAGGCTGTCAGCCTGTCGTACTCTTACCCACGCAGAGCTTTCGTGCGCTGCTTGATGAAATAGTCGACCAATTCGGAAGCCGAGTTTTCCATTTCAACGCCGAAACTCGTGACCTTGTTCGTGAAGTAATTGAACATCCACACTGCGGGGACGGCCACGGCAATACCGAAGGCGGTTGCAACGAGAGCTTCAGCGATAGCAGCACCGACAGCGCCGATACCGGCGTTTTCAGCTTGTGCGAGAGCAACGAAGGCACCGATGATACCGACAACCGTTCCGAACAGACCTACGAACGGTGCGGTCGACCCGACCGTTGCGAGACCTGCGAGGCCGCGTTTCAGTTCAGCGGTCTTCACCGCGATCGCGCGGTCGAGAGCACGCTTCGATGCTTCCATCTCGTCGGCCGAAATATCCGTGTTGCCCTGGTGAGCCGCAAACTCTTTAAGGCCCGACGACACGACCATCGCGAGGTGGGAATCCTTATGACGGTCGCTGATGTTGATCGCTTCGTCGATATTGCTGTTCTTGAGGGCCTGGGCGACCTTCGGGGCGTATTGCCGCGACTGCTGTTTCGCCTTGTTGTAGGTGAGCCAGCGCTCGATGCCGACGGCGATCAGGTAAACAGCCTGAATGAGAAGAATGGCGATGACGATCCAGCCCGGTATCGTCAAGCTGCGCGCGATATCGTAGATACCGAACGAGATCTTCTGCGAACCCTCGGTCAGCAGCAAAAGAGAGCCCAGGACGTCGGGTCCGATCAGGCTTGCGAAAAAAGTCATGATTTTTCCTCCAAAAGAAATCAGAAAATGCGTTTGAGATATTGCTAGATAAACTTATGAGAGGCTCTCGAATCGCCTTGATGAGAGCCTCTGTTTCCCGTCGGCTCCGGTTTACGGAGCGACGAAATTATACGTGATCACACCGGACACCTTCACGGGCTGCCCTGACAGTTTCGTCGGGCTGAACCGTGCACTTCGTGCGGCGCCCACAGCAGCGGCACGAAGAAGCGGATGGCCGCTTACCGCCGATGCTGAAACAACGCTTCCGTTCTCGTCGATGAGAACCTGCACGCTGACCGAGCCGGATGCGCGGACCGCTTTCGCTGCCGGCGGATATGCAGGTTTCGGCAAACTGATCGCCTTACCGTTCAAAACGCCGCCCGAGATCTGCTTCGGCACTTCCTTCTTCACCGGAGGGGGTGGAGGAGGTGCTGCGCCGCCGCCGTCATCGTCACCGCCGCCGCCTGTGCGGCCGCTGTCGCTACCGGTGCCGGTCGTGTTTACCGGCCCCCTATAATCGGGTGGCAAGGGGTTCGCCGCGGTGTAATTCGTGTCACCTTTTACGGTGAAACGATTGGGATCGCGTGGCGGGATCGTATTCTTTACGACGCTTGGCTTATCGGGAATCGCGGGTGGCGGCTCATCCATACTCGCGATGATCTCTTTGCGAACGTCGACGTTCGGGTCTTTTTGCTCTTCCGGTTTCTTTTCCGGTTCGGGTTCCGGTGCCTCTTCGATCACTGGAGGCGCAACGAGCGTTTCAAGCGAAAGGTCCGCTCCGCCCATTCCGTAGTCCTTGGCAAACAGGCTGTACAGGTACGCACTGAACAAAACCGTCGATAAGACGATAAATGTAGTCAAAAGAAAGCCGCCGCGCTTGCCGTCTTCCGATGCGTGACTTTTTGATTCGACCAACTGATCTAACATTTCAATTTCCTCCCTAACTTACGGTGCCAAACTTCGGTCAAGGGCTACGAAACCTTCGAAACTTTGGTGTTACTGCGTATTCTGCCGTTGTCGCGGTTGTTAAAGCGTCCCGCAGGATACAAAACAAACGTTTCGACCTTATTCGATCCTGTTCGCGGAACTCGATCCGGGTGGGCGGGTAAGGCATCGGCCGGCAATCGGACAAACGCCCTACAAAACCCTTTTCCGGTCCTTCCGGAAACAAGAGAAAGCAGATACTAAATCTAATTGACCAGCAACGTATTGAAGTCTATGTTCTAACACCCTGAAAGTCAAGATTAATCACAGACATTTAGACACCAAAAGCTGCGTTTTGTTCCCTGCAAAAACAGATCTTTTTATCGTGTGACCGGACGGCGCGTGACCGACCGCCGAGAGGCTGAAGCGAGCTTCTCCGAGGTCACGTCCTTCGAAATGACATCCGTCATTTCCGCCCGTCCGAGCTTACTCTGCCACCAGATCGCGATGGGGCTCGCGATGGCGATGGTGGAATACGTTCCGGTGATCGACCCTACAAACAACGCGAGCGAAAATCCTCGCAGGACCTCGCCGCCGAAGAGCACCAGAGCGAGCACCGCGAGGAACACCAGCCCGTTCGTCACGATCGTTCGCGACATCGTTTGATTGATCGAATCGTTCGTCAATTTGTAAAGCGATTCCCCTCGGTGGAGTGTCAGGTTCTCGCGTATGCGGTCGAAGATCACGATCGAGTCGTTCACCGAAAATCCCACGAGCGTCAAGAGCGCCGCGAGGACCGACATGCTTACGTCCCATTGGAACACCGAAAAGAATGCAAGCGTTACGAGTACGTCGTGAAACACCGCGACCACCGCGCCGGCGGCATATGTCCAGTCATAGCGGAAGGCGATGAACAGCAAGATCCCCACCATACCCAGGAGGGTCGCAATTACTGCTGCATCGCGAAGCTGGGCTCCGGCGATGGGGCTGACCGATTCGGTGCCGACGATCTTAAATGCGGCAGCTTCGTCCTGCGCCAATTCAGTAGCCGGACGGGCTTCGCATCCGAAAGTATATAGAGCGCTCCTAACCGTTTCCCGCCCTCGATTCACCTGCGTGTTCTGATTGGGATCGTTGGGGGATGCTGGCTGCGGTTGCGGCTCTGTAGCGCACTGCGCCGGCGGCTGCGGTAAAGGCGGCAGATTCTCCGTTTCTTCGATCAGAGGTATTTTGATCAGCAGCTCGTCGGTCTTGTCCGTCGAGTCCTGAATAATAGGTTCGTTGACCCCGACATTATTCAAAGCCGTACGAACTTCGTCGGCTGAGGGTTTTTCTTTGAACTTCGCGGTGATGACCGTCCCGCCCTGGAAATCGACTCCCAGGTTGAATGCCTCGGTGCCGCCGGGTGTAAGCTGTCGGCCGGCCGCAGAGACCAAGCCCGCGATCAGTATGGCGATCGACAGGAACGTAAGCGGTTTCCGCCAACCCATCCAATCGACATTAATATTCGGTAAGATCTGAAACATTACTTAGATACTTAATTCCTTCATGTCGGGCTTACGGTGGAGCAGCCACATGAATATCGTTCTCGACACAAAAACGGCCGAGAAAAGGTTGATCAAAAGCCCGAGGATAAGCGTAACGGCAAACCCGCGGATCGGGCCGGTGCCGTATAGATACAGTATCAGCGCAGAGATGATCGTCGTGACATGTGTATCGATGATCGTGATAAATGCCCTGTCGAAACCTGTCTTTACCGCCACGGCAACCTCGTGTCCGGCCCTCAGCTCTTCACGCATCCGCTCAAAGATCAGCACGTTGGAATCGACCGCCATACCGATACCCAGGATCAGTCCCGCGATTCCCGGAAGCGTCAAGGCCGAATCCATCACTACGAGCGCCGCGATCGTCAATATCATGTTCAGGATCAGCGCGATAACGGCGTTGATCCCCGAGCCGCGGTAATAGATCAGCATGAAGATCACGATGAAGATCAATCCGGCGAGCGATGCAGTCACGCCCGCACGTATTGAATCCGCACCAAGGCTCGGCCCGACCGTGCGTTCTTCCGAGTAAACGATCTGCGCGGGTAACGCGCCCGAACGCAGCGTTAGCGCCAGGTCGTCTGCGGTTTCCTTGGTGAAGCGTCCGGTAATTTGCCCGGTATCGAAGATCTGCGATTTTATGAACGCTGCCGACTTTACTTCGCCGTTCAGAACAACGGCCATGTAATTGTTGATGTTCCTGCCGGTCCATTCGCCGAACTTCTGAGCTCCCGACGGCTTGAACGAAAAATTGATCTCGTATTCTGACCCGCCGGCGCGGCCCTGCGTTGCCGATGCATCACGAAGCTCGCTGCCATCCACGACGGGTGGATATTCGACCACAACAAACTGTTTAGGCGGCTGCTGATTTGCGGGCGTGGACGCCGGGTCCGCGTCACGATCGGTGTACGGCAGGATCCTTCGATTGGGCGGCACGGTCCCGCCCAGCGACTGCTTCGCCGCTTCCT
This sequence comes from Pyrinomonadaceae bacterium, assembly GCA_025929655.1. GTDB lineage: Bacteria > Acidobacteriota > Blastocatellia > Pyrinomonadales > Pyrinomonadaceae > OLB17. The sequence continues at coordinate 2,615 of JAICPV010000011.1, read as the reverse complement.
CCGTCGGGTACGTTTGGACCGGCGACGGATTCGGCGGGCTCACGATCTTATGCATCGCGAGATTCGATTCCGCTCCGATAAGTTTCTTGATGCGTTCAGGATCGTCAACGCCGGGCATCTGCAAGAGGATCTGTCCGGACGACTCGGCGCCGTAGCGCGAAAGCGTCGGTTCCTTAACACCGAACGCATTGATCCGGCTGTCGACGATCCTCATAGCCTGGTCCACCGCCTGGTTCTTCAAAACGGTCTGTACATTCGACGGCAGCGACCACGACACGTTGTTTCCGGAAGTCGACTGGGTCCAATTGACCAGGTCAACCTTCTGACGCACTGCCTCGACAACCGCCTGCGACTGTGCCGGATCCGAAAGCTCGAGCGAAAACGAATATGCGCCGTTACCTGCTGTTACGGAATTGTTGGTTACCGGAAGCTGTGCGTCCTGCGCCGCGGTCACGGCGGCCTGGGCTGTCGTCTCGGTGAGCTTCTTCAGGTAATCTTCCGTGTTGACCCTCATAACGAGGTGCGTGCCGCCCTTGAGATCGAGCCCGAGGTTAATATTTTCAGCGAGGTTTGCCTTGAGGCCTTCCAACGTGAAGTCCTGTGCCGTGGGCATCCGCCGCGGCCCAACGACAAGGTAGATGCCAAGCAGAGTGATCGCGATGATGACCACCGTTCTCACCCATAATGAATTCTTGAGCATTGCTGGTATTACGTCCTAAAACTTGTTCGGCTTATCGGTCAGGCTTTTTCGGCTCGCCGTCCGACGATCGCGCTCTTCCCAACCTCGATGAACGATTTCTCTGCGCTTTGGATGATGAAACTGGTGTCTTTTACTTCCTTGATCCTTCCGATGATCCCGCCGTTGGTCACGACCTCGTCGTTGATCTTTAATTGCGTGATCATTTCCTGCAGCTGCTGCTTCTGCCGCTTCTGCGGAAGGATCACGAGAAAATAGAAGATCCCGAAGATGAAGACGAACGGAAGCAGTGTCCAGATAATACTGCCGCCGGCGTCTTGAAAGAATAATAATGAAAGCGTCATCTTTAGCGCACTATACCGTAAACAAAAGGACAATCATATACACTGACCTTTTATTTTTCAAACGGCCTCTGCCTCAATTTCGGTCATTTTCCCGAGAGCAGCTTTCTTGAACGATTCGAAACTACCGCCGGCGATCGCGGTTCTCGCCTGCCGCATAAGGTTCAGATAAAACGCCAGATTGTGATGCGAGAGCAAAGTCGCTGCGGTCATCTCGCCTGCCTGGAAAAGATGGCGGAGATACGCTCGAGAATAGCGCCGGCAGACCGAGCATTCGCATTCCGGGTCGAGCGGCCCTTCGTCTTCAGCAAACCGAGCATTTCTAATATTGATCTTTCCGCGCGACGTGAACACGCCGCCCGTGCGTCCGTTGCGTGTCGGCATAACGCAATCGAACATATCGATACCGTGCGAAACCGCCTCAAGCAGATCTTCCGGCGTGCCGACGCCCATCAGGTATCGCGGAGAATCGGATGACATTTTCGGCGCGATATGTTCCAGCACGCCGTACATCACGTCTTTTTCTTCGCCTACGCTGAGCCCGCCGATCGCATAGCCGTCGAAGCCGATCTCGACGGTTCTTTCCAGGCTTTCGACTCTCAGATCCAAATGCCCGGCGCCTTGAATGATCCCGAACAGCGCTTGACGTCCGCTCAAAGCAGAAGTCTGACCGTAAGGGAGGGCTAAATCGGGACGTTGATAGTTTAAACCTCCCTTACGGTCAGACTTCTGCAGCTCTTCGAATCTTTCCTTCGACCTCTTCGCCCAGCGCAATGTAAGCTCCAAACTCTCTCGCGTTTTTTCATTTCCCGCGTCGCCCGGCGGGCATTCGTCGAACGCCATAACGATCTCCGAATCAAGCGCGGCCTGTACTTCCACGGAGATCTCGGGCGATAGAAATTGCCGGCTGCCGTCAAGATGAGAGCGAAATTCGACGCCTTCTTCAGACAATTTTCGGAGATCGGTTAAAGAGAAAACTTGAAAGCCTCCGGAATCGGTGAGGATCGCGCGTTCCCACGAAGTGAATTTATGGAGACCGCCGAGACGCTGAATGAGCTCGTGGCCCGGCCGAAGAAAAAGATGGTACGTATTCCCCAGAATGATTCGTGCGTCGTGCTCGTCGTCGAGCCATTCGAGCCGAACGCCTTTCACTGCGCCCTGAGTACCGACGGGCATAAAAACAGGCGTCTCGATGACCGAGCGCCTTGTTCTTAGGGTTCCCGTACGAGCGTTACCGTCTGAGGCGTTCACCTCGAATTCTATCGGCCGCCGCATTATGAGTTTGAGGAAGGAGGCTTTTTGCCTATCAAAGCCCAGACGTTCGGCGCGCCGACGCCGGTCTCGGTAATGATCTCGCGTTTGTCGTTTACAAGAATTGCGGACGGTGTTCCCCACATGCCGATCCCGGCAGCGAATTCATAGTTCTTATCCAGAACGATCGGTGCTTTTAGTTCGAGTTCTTTGTGCGCTTCCGGATCGCCGTCGGAGATCACGACCAGGTTCGGCTCGTCCTCGCTTTTCGTGGCGTCCCATGCCTTTAGTTCCTCGATCATGTTGCGACAGTGGGGGCAAGTCAT
>JAICPV010000249.1 GCA_025929655.1 Pyrinomonadaceae bacterium | reverse complement strand
GAAAGCGAGGTGATCAGGCGGTCGAGCGACAATTTACGGCGCAGCACGCCGAGCACGATCTCATGGCAAAGACCGCGATCCTTTTCAATTAAACCGGATTCAAATTGTGGCAGCAGGACCGAGGAAAATGCACCGTCCCGTTCGATGCGGAGAAGTACATCGAAGGCGGCCGTGCGCGCCGGCGAGATCTTCATTTCACAGCCTCACCGACCGCCCCAAGTGAGTGGTCGGGCAGGGTGCCTTTCTTAAGATCTGAGTCCACCGTAACTCGATCGTCGAAAACGAAGCATTCTCCTTCCCAAAGCGATTCTTCCTTCGGAACCGTCTCCAGATACCTCAAAACTCCGCCCTTCAATTGGAAGACGTTTTCGAAACCACGCGATTTTAAATAAGGTGCGAACTTTTCACAGCGAATGCCTCCTGTGCAGTACATCGCGATCTGCTTGTGTTTCGAAGGATCGAAATTCAATTCGACAAATGCAGGCAGGTCACTGAATTTCGTTGTTTTCGGATCCATCGCCCCAATAAACGATCCGATTTTCACCTCGTAGTGATTTCTCGTGTCCAGTACAAGCGTTTCCGGATCGGAGATCAATTTGTTCCATTCCTCTGGATCCAAATGTGTTCCCGCGCCGAGCGTAGTATCAACCGGCCGTTTCAACGTGACGATCTCCGGCTTGATCTTCACGTCTACACGCCGAAACGGCATCACATCGTAGAATGAGGATTTCAACTCGATCGTGCATCCCAGAATTGCCTCGGCTTTTTCTATGAATGTTTCGATGTCTTCGCTTCGCCCGCACACGGTCGAATTGAATCCTTCGCGGGCAAGTACGATCGTTCCTCTGATTCCGCTTGCGCGCATCGATGCTTTCAGTCGATCGCGTCTCGATTCGAGATCGTCCAAATCGATAAAGCGGTAAAAAGTAATTATCTGAATCATCACAAACTAATTCCCGTGAAACCTCTGGCCCACCTGAACCCGGCTGCCGTTGATAAAATCCGCCGCCGGCATTCGCCGCTTCCCTTCGGGCTGCATCTCTTCGATCGCCAGCGCCGAACCACTGCCGCAAACAACGGTAAGGAGTTTATTCCCGACAGAAACGATCGTTCCGGGCATCGCACCGTTTGATGAAATTTGTCCGACCGTTTTTGCCTTCCAAATCGTTACCCGCCGGTCTTTGTAGTTTGTGAATGACGAGGGAAAGGGCTGAAATCCGCGAACCCGATCGTTGATCGTAGATGCGTCCAATGTCCAATCGATCAACCCATCATCGCGTTTTAGTATCGGGGCATATGAAGCCAGGCTGTCGTTTTGTTTCCTCGATTCGATCATGCCGATCCGATCAAGCGTCCCTATCAACAATTCCGCACCTTCTGACGACAACCGTTTCATCAATTCAGGTGCGGTCTCTTCTTTGCCGATCGCCACTTCTTTCTGCAGCAGGATATCGCCGGTGTCCAGCCCAACGTCCATCTTCATCGTCGTCACGCCGGTCACCGTTTCACCGTTGGCGATAGCCCAGTTCACCGGAGCCGCTCCGCGGTACTTCGGAAGCAGTGAGAAATGAACGTTTATCGCTCCTAGTGGGAACGCATTCAAAAACGTTTGCGGCAGGATTCGCCCGTAAGCAACGACAACCGCCACGTCCGCTGAGAGGGACGAAAACTCCTCGATCGCTTCGGCGGTTTTGATCTTCGTCGGCTGGAGAACAGGAATTTTATGTTCAATTGCGAACTGTTTCACTGGCGAAAACACTATCTTGTTGCCGCGGCCGGACGGCCGGTCCGGCTGCGAGTAAACGGCAAGGATTTCGTGCCCTTCGCTCAACAGTTTCTCGAGCGTCGGCACGGCGGCCTGCGGCGTTCCCATGAAAACGATCTTCATAAAACAAAATCGGCGAAGCAAACACTTCGCCGGACCGAAACATTTATTCTAATTTCCGCGATCAATAACCGCAACGGTAATTATAGCTCTCCAAAATGCTCGTCCATTTGTAGCCAGACTTTCTGTACACATCAAAATTCCGTCCCTCGAAAGCTTGTTTGGTTGTGAAGATCTCCGCCGTTCCATCGCCGTCGATGTCCATGCTGTCGATCAGCATTTCATGCAAAATACCTTCGTCCACGTCTTTGGTATCGCCGCTCATAATGTCTGCAGTTTTAAGGGCAGAGTAATTTTTATGATTGAACGAATACCCGCCGCCCGAACCTTTTTCGGCGACGAAAAACAAAAGCCGCCTATCGTCCCTCGCTGGTTCGCTCCAGAACGTACCGACGAGCTCCGCCGTCTTGTCGCCGTTCACATCGATCGCCGTTAGGTTGTGATAATGGATCTTTTCGGCGGCCGTCGAGGCGACGCCGTTCTTTTTAAATTCGGCTTTAACGAGAGCTTCGATTTCCGAACGTTCCGCCGCAGTAGGCAGCCGCCGGAAAAATGCAAGCTCTGGCTTGTACGGCAAATTCGTCGCCAGGCCCATGACGAACGTCGACAATTTCGCCTTCGTCGCCGCGACAGTAACTTCCGCAGTGTTGCCGGCGCATTCCGTCCCGATCAGCGATTTGTGCACGGTCACTTTTCCGTCGTTAACGCCGCCGAAGATCAGGTTGTAGGACGCCCTGGCAAAATAGAGCGCTTGCGGAAACTCGCCGCCTTCGCCAAACGCGGCCAGCTTTCCTTTCTCCAGCTTCGCGATCGGCTCGATGAATTTGCCATTATCCAAAACGGCAAAGATCGCCGTCTGCGGTTTGGCGGGCGCGACCGTGCGCGCACGCTGTGCCGTCGCCCCCATTGCCAAAAGCAAGATCCAGATCGTCAAAAAGAAAGCTCGCATCTCAGATCTTTAGCGAGATCGATTTGCCCTGCATGAACTGCAGCAGATATTCGCGCCCGCCGGCCTTCGAATCAGTGCCGCTCATGTTGAACCCGCCGAACGGATGCGCGCCGACCAAAGCACCTGTGCATTTGCGATTCAGGTAAAGGTTGCCGACGTGGAAATCGCGTCGGGCCTGTTCGAGACGCTCCTCTGAAGCTGAGTAAACTGCACCGGTCAAACCGAACTCCGTACCGTTCGCTATCTCAAGCGCGTGGTCGTAATTCTTCGCCTTGATCACAGCCAAAACAGGTGCGAAGATCTCCTCCTGCTCGATCGTATCGCCCGGTTTGACGTCGTCGATGATCGTCGGCTCGATGAAATAACCCTGCTCGTCGGTGCCGGTTCCGCCGGTCAATACATTGCCGCCTTCTTCTTTGCCTTTTTCAATGTACTTCAGCGTCGAATCGAATGACCGTTTGTTGATCACCGCCGCGAGGTTTGTTTCGCCTTCCGTCGGCTGCCCGATCTTAAGTTTGTTGGTCAGTTCAACGACCTTATCCAGCAATCGATCGTGCACTTTTTCATCAACGATCAACCGGGAGCATGCCGAGCACTTTTGTCCTTGATAGCCAAACGCTGCCTGTACGACACCGGTTGCCGCAGCATCGATGTCTGCGTCATCCGCCACGACGATCGCATCCTTACCGCCCATCTCGGCGACGACCCGTTTTATCCAGATCTGGCCATCGCGCGTCTTCGCGGCTTCCTCGTTGATATGCAGGCCAACACCCTTCGACCCGGTGAACGAGATGAAGCGAGTCTTCGGATGCGTGACCATTGCCTCGCCGGTCTTCGCGCTGCCCGTGAGAAAATTCAACACTCCGGCAGGCAGTCCGGCTTCGTGCGCGATCTCAACAAACTTCGCCGCGATCGTTGGCGAATCGGAGGACGGTTTGAGCACTACCGTGTTGCCGGCGACGATCGCAGCCATCGACATTCCCGACATTATCGCGAGCGGGAAATTCCACGGCGGAATCACGGCGCCGACGCCGAGGGGAATATATTCGAGGCTGTTGTCCTCACCGGGGACCTTCGTCACCGGCTGTTCCTGCGACCAACGCAGCATTTCACGGCCGTAGAACTCCATGAAGTCGATTGCTTCGGCCGTATCGCCGTCGGCCTCTGGCCAGGTCTTAGCCACCTCAAAGACCATCCAGGCCGAAAGCTCGTGTTTCCGCTGCCGCATTATCTCGGCGATCTTGAAAAGGTACTCCGCACGTTCCACCGCTGGAACATTGCGCCAGGTTTTGAAAGCCACGGTTGCCGCCTCGATCGCGCGATCGACTAAGGAAGTGTCGGTATCGCCTTCAGAAAACACGCCGACGACTTCAGTCTTGTTCGCGGGATTGTAGCTGTTGAACTTGCTTTGCAATGTCACCGGCTCGCCGTTGATGATAGACGGGTAGTCGCGGCCCAATTCGCCCCGCACTTTCTCGATCGCCACGCGCATCGCTTCGGCATTCTCCGGCTTCGAAAAATCTGTAAACGGTTCGTTCTTGAATTCGTCCATTACTCTTTGTGTTTGCATATTGTCATCCTAAACACGCGCCAATCGGTCGTCCCACTTGCCCGTATTGCGCAATCGCTTGATCTTCCGCTTCGCGAGTTCCCGTTT
>JAICPV010000432.1 GCA_025929655.1 Pyrinomonadaceae bacterium | reverse complement strand
GAAATATTTGCCGAACGCGGAGCATCAGTTTTGCTGATCGACCTCGACCGGGAGGCTGCGCGCGAGACTTGTGACGCCATCGAGTCGAAGGGCGGCCGGGCTTTGTTTCGTCACGCGGACGTGAGTGACTTCGGAGAAGTTCAAGATGTAGTTAATGAGGCCGCAGAAATCTTCGGGTCTATCCATGCATTAGTAGTGAGCGCCGGGATCCAACGTTACGGTACGGCTCTAAGCACGGATGAAAATCAATGGAACGAAGTGCTCGGCGTCAATTTGAAGGGGGCCTGGAATGCGGGCCGCGCTTGTCTGCCGCATATTTTGAAACATGGCGGGACGATCGTGAACGTTTCGTCGGTGCAGGCGCTTGCGAGCCAGCAAAACGTGCTTGCGTACACGGTCAGCAAGCACGGATTGATCGGACTTACCCGATCGATGGCTATGGACTTCGCTAAGCAGGGCGTGCGTGTCAACGCGGTATGCCCGGGAACGGTGGACACGCCGATGCTGCAATGGGCGGCGTCCCTGGACCCAAATCCAAAGTCCGTTTATGACGCTTGCAACGCGATGCATCCGCTCGGGCGCATCGCCCGACCGCGCGAGATAGCCGAAGTGGCAGTGTTTCTGGCGCACGAAAGTTCATCGTTCGTGACCGGTAGTGTTTGGACGGCGGATGGCGGACTCCTAACCCAGATAGGCGGCGTTCCGCAAACAATATGAGGTTAGGCAAGCAGCCGATGACCGCTTCGACGATCGAAGGCTGTCGGCTAGATGGATAAAGAGAAGGTGCAAAAGATATGGGTAATGCAGCAGTAGAAGAAGGACATCCGCCGACGGCGCAATACGATCCGCCGCCCGCTCTGGATGATGCAATAAAGGAAGTTCCGCTTGTCGGGGCGTCGAAGCGGCCCGCTAAAGTCGGATATTTGACGAATTACAGCTTCCACATCTGGTACCAGATCGTCATCGAGGTAATGAAGCGCCGTGGCGCCCAGTACGGAATCGAACTGGATATTCTGGATGCGAATCTTTCTGTCGAAAATCAGATCGCGCAGTCGCGCGAGCTTGTAAAACGTGTCGACGCTATTGTGCTAACACCGGCGAACACGTCCGGACTTGAGCAAGTGTTGAAGATAGGTGCGGAGGCAGGCGTGCCGATCGTTGTTGAGGCGAACCCGGTCGATGGAATGGCAACGATGGTCGCGATCTGCGATTACGATGCGGGATTCGCTCTCGGCGAATGGGTTGGTAACAACGTGCATAAAGATGACGACACCCCACTTCGTATTCTCGATGTCGGGCTGCCGTGGCTCCGGCCGTGCCTTCTGCGGAGCGAAGGTTTCGTTGACGGCGTTCGGAGCATACAATCCAACGCGATCGTCGCTGCGTCCATTAACGGCGAGGCGACGCCGTCTATCGCTCAACGGATCGCAAAGGAAACCTTGAATGAGGTTGGCGATGTTGACGTGATCTTTGCGATGGACGATGAGACGGCTCAAGGCGCATTCAGGGGATATCTGGACGCCGGATTCGACGAAAACTCGGTAACCGTTGCAGGTTTCGGCCTTTCAGGCGAGCACGAAAAGGAATGGATGATGCGGCGCGAGGCCCTGAGGGTAAGCCAGGCGATGTTTCCCGAGTATGTCGGTCTTCGCTGCATTGACGGCGTCGTGAAACTGTTCGACGGTCAGCAGGTTCCCGTCCGCGATGTAACGCCTACCATTTCTATGACGGCCGACAATCTCGAAAAATTTTATCCGAAGGTGGACGGCGTTTGGACGCCGGATTTCGCGGCGATCGCATCGATACCAGCGAAGGCGGAATGTACAAAAGTTTAAGGGGCAACGTTTCATATGAATTTTCCGGAGGATCAGATGATATTTAAAAAATTTATGCGGGCGGTTTCGCTCCTTTCGATCGCCGTCATTTTTTCGATGGCGGTCATTGCACAATCCAATACTGGCTCGATCACGGGCGTGGTCACCGATCAAAACGCAGCTGTTGTACCCAATGCGACAGTCACCGTGACCAATCAGGGAACCAATGAGAAGAGGACGGTCACGACCGACGATCAAGGCCGCTACGACGTTCCGTCGCTGCCGACTGGTATCTATACGATCGAGGCGACTGGTACTGGGTTTCAACCGCGTTCGATCAAGGACCTGAATTTGGCGGTTGGTCAACGCGCGCGTGCCGATATTTCATTTGCTGTATCCGGCGTCGATGCGGTGGTCACGGTCGAAGGCGAGACCCGTGTCGAGACCGAAACGGCAGCAATCGGCGATACAATCACGACCGCGCGGATCACCGATAATCCCGTAAACGGACGCGATTTCACCCAATTGCTTGCGACGATCCCGGGTTCCGTGCAAACCACCCACCAGTTCAACGCAAGCATCAATGGCATTCCGTCCACGTTCGGTGGGTCGAGCGTCCTTGTCGACGGCATCGACGCCGGCCGAGTCGATCTCAACGGCACATCTAATGTACTCGGCCGCATCGAATCGCGCGTTAACCGCGTGAGCATGGACAGCATCCAGGAGATCCAGGTCGTCGAGCACAATTACTCGGCGCAATACGGCCAAGCCCTGGGCGCAGTGATCAATCCGATCACCAAGTCGGGGACGAATCAGTTCCGCGGCAGCGTTTTTGAGTTCTATCGCAACGAGGCATTAGATGCAAACGACTTTTTCAATGAGAGAGCGGGTTTCCCTAAATCGGAATTCAACCTGAATCAGTTCGGAGGTAACTTCAGCGGACCGATCAAGCGGGACAAGGTATTTTTCTTTGCGAACT
>JAICPV010000499.1 GCA_025929655.1 Pyrinomonadaceae bacterium | reverse complement strand
CGCTTGTATGAAGCCACACGAGGCGCACGAAAGCAAAAGTTTATCAGATAGACACATGAATGAAAACAACCGGCTTTGAAAGAAAAGCCGACTCAGCTAAACTCCCGTACTGGGAAAAAGTGAAAGATTCTAATCAAAACTCGACGCCGATGTTCCGGCAGTATCTGGAAATAAAAAAGGCATATCCGGGAACGATGCTTTTCTTTCGCCTTGGTGATTTTTATGAGCTTTTCGCTGAAGATGCGATAGTTGGGTCGCGTGAGCTTCAAATAACGCTCACCGCTCGACAAAAGGATTCCCCAAATCCGATCCCTATGTGCGGAGTTCCCCACCATGCCGCATCGAGCTATATTGCCAAACTGGTCAACAAAGGCTACCGCGTTGCGATCTGCGAGCAAGCGGAGGCCGCCGGCAAGGGTGTGAAGCTCGTGAAACGCGAAGTCGTTCGAGTTATCACTCCTGGGACGGCCGTTGACGACCGGACAACTCCCTCTGGCGAAACGGTTTACCTTTGTGCCGTGTCATGCGAAAAAGAGTCCGTCGGAGCGGCGTTTCTCGAACTTTCGACCGGCGAGCTTTCCGCGACCCAATCCGCCGGTCCGGGCGCCTGGCAAAATATCAGGGACCATATCGATTCGTTCCAGCCAAAAGAAATACTGGTTTCTGACGCTGAGGAGAAAGTTGTTTGCCGTGAACTCGGGCTAAATGGGCATGCGGAAAAACCATTGTTCGACGGCAGGGCGCCCGCTCCTGTGAAGCCGTTCATCGTGACGCCGGTGGATCACCTTAAGTTTGGGTTGGGTGATTGCGTTCGGCTCCTAAAGAAACAGTTTCGTGTCCAAGAATTATCGGGTTACGGCCTCGATTTTCGCGATGAAGCGGTTCGTTCCGCCGGTGCATGTTTGGCATATGTGCATCAAACACAGAAGGCTGCCGCTGACCATGTCTCGGAGATCAAATATTTCGAAACGAATGACTTTCTCGTTCTTGATTCGACAACTGTCGACAATTTAGACCTGGTCGACAGGCCACAGCGCAAGGGGCGGTCGCTTTGCGACATCCTAAGCGAAACCGTCACCCCGATGGGCGCCCGGTTGCTCAAGTCCTGGCTTCTTAGGCCGTCGGTGAAACGAAGCGAGATCGAAACGCGGCTTGCGGCCGTTACGGAGTTGACGGATCCGATCCTGCGATCATCGGTTCGGCTTTATCTGAAAAAGATCTCAGATATCGAGCGGCTCACGGGTAAATTGAATCTTGGCTCAATGACGCCGCGCGACCTTTCATCGCTTGCTTCCTCACTGGAACAGATCCCGAACCTTAACGATACCCTTGCGGACGTCAGTTCACTTCTCCTCCAGGTTCTCAATGAAAACATCTTCGGCCTGCCGGAGATTCGGGAACTAATAAGAACCGCTTTATCGAATGAGCCTTCCAACACACCGGGCGACGGAAACGTGATCCGCCAAGGCTTCGATATCGAACTTGACGAGCTTCGGAACATTACCAATTCGACGAAGCAGACGATAGCGGCGTTTGAGGGCAAAGAACGCGAGCGTACGGGGATCGCGACCTTAAAGGTCCGATTCAACAACGTCTTTGGTTATTACATAGAAGTGTCGAAAGCACAGCTTTCGCGGGCTCCGGAAAGTTACGAGAGGCGTCAAACATTAGCGAACGCCGAACGCTTCACGACGCCTGAATTGAAAGAGTGGGAACAGAAGGTCCGGACGGCCGAGGACCGCATCACCCAGATCGAGATCGAACTCTTTCAGCGATTGCTCGAAACGGTTTGTGCCGAAACTAACAAGCTTGTCTGCACAGCGCGCGCCATTGCCACGCTCGACGTGCTCGCTTCGTTTGCCGAATCCGCCGCGAAGAACAATTACGTTGTCCCACAGCTTCACGACGGTGACGAGATCGAGATCAAAAGCGGCAGGCATCCCATCGTAGAATCCGCGATCGACGGCGAGTTCGTTCCCAACGACATTTATTTGAACAATTCGACCGACCGCATGATGATCGTTACCGGAGCGAACATGGGCGGCAAATCGACGATCCTTCGTCAGGTTGCTCTTATACAGATCATGGCGCAGATCGGTTCGTTCGTACCTGCAAACAAAGCGCGTTTGCCGATCGTCGACCGGATCTGGACCCGGGTCGGTGCCTCGGACGATCTCGCCTCCGGACGCTCGACCTTTATGGTGGAAATGACCGAAACGGCGACCATATTGCGCAACGCAACGCCGCGAAGCCTAATACTGCT
>JAICPV010000059.1 GCA_025929655.1 Pyrinomonadaceae bacterium | reverse complement strand
GCTGGTGGGATCAGGAAGATCTTTACGGCCCGCTCGCTCTTTATGAATCTCTCGAAAAGACCGATCGCGACGACCAGGTCAATCTCGTGATGGGCCCCTGGAATCACGGCGGCTGGGGCGGCCGCGGGCGACGGCTCGGCGCGATCGATTTCGGCAGCGATACCGGCCGCCATTTCCGTGCCGAGATGCTGGCTCCGTTTTTCGCATATCACCTTAAAGGCAAGGGCAGCTTGAGGCTTCCGGAAGCCTGGATCTTTCGCTCGGGTTCTAACGAATGGCGAGCTTATGAAGAATGGACGCCGAAGGTCGGATTCAAAGCTCGGCCGTTGTATTTGAATGCGAACGGCAAACTGTCGTTCGAGAAACCGGCAGGGGACGGTGAAGCATTCGATTCGTATGTTTCCGATCCCGCGAATCCCGTGCCGTATCGCAAACGCCCGATCCTTCAAACTTATGGCCGGGGTTCAACCTGGTCCGTCTGGCTGGTCGACGATCAGCGGTTTCTTACTGACCGGAAGGACGTGCTCTCGTGGTCGACCGATGTGTTGAATGAGGATGTAACGATCACGGGGGACATAATTGCCGAGCTGTTTGCAGCGACCAGCGGCTCCGACAGCGACTGGGTCGTGAAGCTGATCGACGTTTATCCCGCGGACCATTCGGAGGAAAGAATGCGCGGTTATGAATTGATGGTCGCGAGCGAGATTTTCCGGGGCCGTTATCGTAAAAGCTACGAAAAGGCCGAAGCCTTAAAACCGAACACGCCGCTCGAATACGCGATCGACATGCGCGGGAACGATTACACCTTCATAAAGGGCCACCGGATAAAGGTGCAGATACAGAGCAGCTGGTTCCCGCTCTACGACCGCAACCCACAGAAATTCGTGCCGAATATTTTCCTCGCCGAACCGGGGGATTTCCAGCCGGCTACCCAAAAGATCTATCGCTCAGCAAAGTATCCATCACACATAAGTGTGTCCGTAGCGCCTTAGACGTTCCGTGTCGTTGAGTGTGATTTCGCGGTTCCGGATTTATAGATCTAACCACGAAATCACACGAATAAATACGAAATCAGTTCTCACATAAGCGGCCTAAATAGTACGGCAGCATCTTGCGCCACCACGGCCAGTCGTGGTTGACATCGTGGCCCCAGAGTTCGAGCAGGTGCGGGATGCCTTTTGAATTGAGGATCGCGGAGAGGTCGCGGCTGCGATCGGGTGCCTCGTATGAGCCCTGGCCGGAGACGATGACGATCGAATCCGCTTTTCTCAGATTGGGCAGATGGAAATCGTCGTTGAGCTTCGGAAGATACATCGCGGGGTTGTTGAAATAAACGTTGTCGTCGTAGTAACCCTTATCGAGATAGTTATAAATGTCGTAACTGCCGCTCATCGCGATCGTGCCGCGGAACTGGTCTGAATGTTTGAAGTATGTGTTCGCCGCAAGAAAGGCCCCCAGGCTTGCTCCGGTCGTGAGCGGCTTTGCGTCCTGCCCGCATTCGTTGCGGATCAGCGGCAGCACTTCTTCCATGATGTAGCGGTCATAACGCTGCAGCATTTCGACCTTCCACGCCGGATGCGATTCGCGGTTCAGCAGGCTGTATTTATTCACGGAATTGATCGAATAAGCGCGGACCTTCCCTGACTCGATGAGATCCTTGATCGAGTCGACCAGATGAAACCGTTCGTATTCGAGATAGTCAGCCGCTGCCGTCGGGAACATCAGCAGCGGATAGCCCGCGTGCCCGTACGCCACCAGCGGCATGTCCATGTTCAAATTGTGGCTGTACCAGGAAGTTGTGTCTCTTCTCATATGTTTGGAGTTCAAGCTTCAGCTTGCTCCGGTAATATAGGGCGTTTCGTTTTCACGCGGGCAAGCTAAAGCTTGAACTCCGAACAATTATTTCGTGACGGTTATCTCCCGCGTCGTCGAATTGTACCCGCCGTTTTCGACCAGGTAACCGCTTCGGTCGACCAGGTCGATCTTGACCGTGTGCTTCCCGGCGGTCCAACCCGAGAGCCAGATCGGTTCCCATTTTTCGAGGAATTTCGCTTCGCCGCCGTCCACCGAATAACGCACGCGGTATTCTCCACCGTCGCCCGAAAGTTTTCCATTTGCCAGCCAGAAATCGATCATTATCGCGACCGCATCGTCGCCCTTATATTCGCCTTTTGGCCGGCTGTACGTCAGGATCGGTTTTGTTGGGTCGACGGCCCCGGCGGTCGAATTTTGCATCTCTTTCCCCTCCGGCGTAGGGGCGGCATTTGCGTTCGAGTTCGCGTTGGACATCTGTTGGCCGCTGTTGGTGGTCGTAGGTTTGTTCGCATCGCCGCCGCCGCTTTTTACGGTGAACCGCACCATCTGGAATGCACCTTCGTTCTTGTAGCTCTCGTGCCACGGCCGCGACGGGAAAACACGCAGGGTGTGCTCACCGTCAGCCACGTTACGTAATTCGAATTCCTGACCGAGGTTGTAATACGCCTCGTACGGCTGATTATCAAGTATCACGTGGATATGGTTGCCGGTCTTGGTTGCGTCGTCCATATGCGGACGGTAGCCCTTTAGTTCGCCGGAAAGCTCGAGCTTCACTTTCACGGTCGAGCTGTTCACGGCCGAATTCGCCGCCGGCTCGACGATCTTCAACGTCGGAGTAGCCGCATCCTGCTCACTGCGTCCCGCCATCAGATCTTTGATCTTTTGCGGCCGGTCGACGATCGAAAGTATTTGCTGGCCGGACGACGAATTAGCGTTCGCATTGCTGTTCGCGGTGCGCATGTTGTTGGAATCGGTTGCCGGGCCGCACGCGGACCAAAATAGGAATGAAATTGTAAGAAGAAAAACTTTGATCTTCATATAGTTCTCCAATCAAAAGGCGGAAACCCGAGCGATAGCGAGGGTGTAATGAATACTTCGAATGTTAGACAGACACACTCCCTATTGGTCGTGTTTCCGCCTGTGGTGTCCGCATCGCTTCATAACCAAAAACATCTCGAAAGTTTGCTTCCAAGCGGTCTTGGACTTTAGCCATTTCGATCTCGCGCCCGAGGATCCGCTCCATTGACGTAACGGGCTCGCCCTCGCAGGCGATGATCCAATTGTAAAAGCTCAGGTCGGTGTTAACGTTCAGCGCAAAACCATGGGTGGTCACCCAGCGTTTGATATGCACGCCTATCGCCGCGATCTTGCCCTCGGTCGTATGCACACCGGTCAATCCTTCGATTCGGAACGCCTTTATTCCATGATCGGACATCGTGCGGATCAGGACCTCTTCGATGTCGCGGACGTATTTATGGACGTCTTCGCGGTCCGGTGACAACGAGATGATCGGATAGCCAACGATCTGCCCGAGACCGTGGTAAGTGACCTTTCCGCCGCGGTCCGTTTCATGCACTTCGACGCCGAGATTCTCCAGTAGCCGCGCGTTCGCAAGAATACCATTCTCCTTCGACCGCCGGCCTAAAGTGAAAACATGCGGATGTTCGAGTAAAAGCAAATAGCCTTTATCACACGACGTGATCACCTCGGCTTCAAGTTCTTTCTGAAGTTCGAGCGCATCGGAATAGACAACCCGGCCCAGCCGGCGTACCTCCAAAGAACTGCCCCGCATATACTTGTATGATAAAATGTTTAGCATATATTGAACAGGCGGAAAGGTTGATGAAAACGGTTCGTTTTTTGACGGTATTTTCTTTATTGCTCCTTTGCTTTGTTGTTTCGGCTTCCGCACAGAGATCCAAGCGTCCCGCACCGCGTCCGACCCCTACACCGGCGAAACCGTACATAAATCCCGTAATTTCAGTCGCGAAGATGCAGGTGGAAAACCAGCTTTTCAACGTCAATCTTTTCGTCGACAGGCTGGGCCCGATCGCGATAATCATAGAAAATGCGGACAAGGAAGCGGCGGCGGGCAGGCTCAGGAACGAATTGAAAGCCGCAAACGAGACCAATAAGCAAAAGACCATAGCCGCTATCCGCGCGATGCGGGACCCGCTGGTCGCTCTCGAAACCGACTTTCGGACAAAGTCCGTGCTTACTCAATATCTACCGCAGATACAGGGGATAAGCACTCTTTTCGCTCAAGCAGAGGATAAAGCGATCGCCGGACAGTTTGTTGCGGCGAAGGATCCGTTGAGGCAAGTCGCGCTGAGGCTGAACGACACGTTGGCAGTGCTGCCCGGGCCGGCGATCGGTGGTACATCGCCTCCGGCGCGAAACCGAACGGTACCGGCTAATACGCCTGTTCGGAATGTAGCTACTTCCCCATCGACTTCGACAACGAAGCGCGAACCTGCGATAGGTATGACCACTGCGGAGGTTTTGCAATCCGCGTGGGGCGCACCGAACGCTAAGCGCAACTCGACCGTAAACACCGAGGTGTGGATGTATTCCGGAAACAGGTCGCTTTATTTTTTTAAGGGGAAATTAACGAATATCGTTAAGTAAACTTCTCGATCTCTTCTAATTAGCAGACTGAACGCCGGCTGCATTACTTTCCAAACCCAGCTGCTGCCGAATAAACTTTTCTGCCTCGCCTTTGATCAGCTCGCCGTTTACCAGTTGCACCTTGTTGGCTAATACCTCTCCATGGCTTTCCAGCTTTGCGGGTTCGAGGAATACGTACCACGGCGAACCCCATTTTCGGGCGTCGCCTGCTTCGCGACGCATTACGAAATGCTTTGTCTTTTCGCGGTCAGCGGTCGCAACCGATTCGTAAACTATCGGGAATGTCAGCTTTTGGTCCTTTATATGTGCCTTCATTTTATCGACCGTGTCGTATTCACCGATACCGATAACCTCGAATCCTTTTGCTTTGTATTTTTCATAAAGGCCCTGAACGAAGGGCGCGTCGAATTTCCAGTTAGGGCACCACGGTGCCCAATAAACGATCATTACGAGCTTTTTGCCCGCGATCGCTTTTCTTAGATTCAGATCCTTATCTCCATCCACGGTCTTATACGTCCAGTCTCTATACGCCAGAGCCTTTTCGGTGATCGGCGCCTGCTCGTTCTGGGCGAGCGCGATGGAATTTAGAATTACGGTCAATAGAATTACGAAGAGTATTTTCATTTGGACTCCCGGAAACTAGGCTAGCGGTTAGGATGAGCGATTACAAGAATAAGTTAGCCGCGGAAATCGCTGGAAGGGACGGGATTATGCTAATCTTTCGATAAAAGCTATGACTGAACAACCGACCGTTTCCGACATTTTCCGTCGTGCGCTGGATATTCGAAAAGCGAATCCGGGCGGCTCCCTTAAAGATCTGAAAACGCAGATAGTAAACGAGTTCGGCGGAAAGATTTATCCTCAAACCGCATACCTCACGATTCCGGAATACGATAACATCGCGCCCGAGGAAGATTGGACAGCGGGCCTGCCGATCGTGCTCCGCGGCATCCAGAACGAGGATTGGGACGAGATCGCCCAGGGCGTGATAATCAGCCTTGAACAGGTGGAAAATTTTCCGAAGGAATCGCTCCGCGAGGACGACCCCGTCAAGGAGTGGCGCAACCGCAGCAAAACCATCGCAGAAGCCGAAGAAAAGGTCCTTGAAAAATGGATGCCGGACGAGCTTATGTCGATGGCGCGGCGGAATATGGGGAAAGAGCAAAGCTAAAAGCTAAAGACTAAATCCTGTTATCGTGAGAACTACTGCTGTCTTTTACCAGGGTGAGTTTTTCGCTGTTAGTTTTTAGCTTTTAGCTCAATAGACAATCCGTCCTTTGCTTCGATCACTTCGCATCCCGGCGAGAACTTCGCAACCTCCTTCCCGAAATCCAAACCGTCCCAATAAGGATAAAGATGCGTCAGCACCGCACGTTTCGGCGCCGCTTTGCGAACGATATGCATAGCCTCGGCGAGTTCCAGGTGGATCTCGACTTCCTTATCTTTAACGTAAGATGATTCGATCAGGAGCAGATCGACTTTCCGGGCGAACGTACCTATTATGTCGGTGAATCCCGTGTCGGCGGTATAAACAAATGTCGAGTCATCGGCGTCGCGTATATGGATCGCAAGGCTTTCATCCGTATGCGGCGTTTTTAACCCGACGGCTGTCACCCCTTTTACGATCTCGAATTTTTCGAGCGGTCCAACCTCTATGATCTCCACTGGGAACGGTTGTTCGAACAGTTTGTAATCGTAAGCGTCGTTGAACTTCTGCAATAACTGTCGCAAGCCCTGCGGACCGCAAATTCGAAGCGGTTTCGTCCGTTCTTGCACTTCAGGCGCGTGCCTGGTCCCGAACAGAAACGGCGGAAGCCCGCCCATGTGGTCGAGGTGAAAGTGCGAGATCCAGATCGCGTCGATTCTCGGCCAATCGAGGCCCATCTCAATCAATTGACGGGGGACGTCCATCGAAAAATCGAGAACGATCGTGCCTCCCGACGTTACCAGCCAAAATCCCGGGCTGCGTCTTTTAGGGTGCGGGACTGCGGTTCCCGAGCCTAGGATCGTTAACTTCATATTCCAGATTCCAGATTTCCATGATTACAATATCGAACGAGGTCCGAATTTGAAATCGGAGATCTCAAATTACAAATTATGATCGACATTCTGGCCGTTTTCGCGCACCCGGACGATCTTGAGCTTTCCGTCGGCGGTACAATGCTGAAGCTGAAAAGTTTCGGGCACAAAACAGGCGCCCTGGAAATAACCCGGGGTGAGATGGGAACGCGCGGGACGGTTGAAGGGCGTGCAATAGAGGCGGAGGCCGCGGCGAAGATCTTAATGCTCGATTTGCGTGAAAATCTCGGCTTGCCCGATGGACACGTATTTGCGGACGACGACTCTCGGCGGGAATTGGTCCGGGCGTTTCGCAGACTCAAACCAAAGGTTGTATTTACACATCAGACCGGCGATTCGCACCCCGACCACGAACATATCGCCCAGATGGTTCGCGAATGCACGCGCCTCGCGGCAATGAAGAACTACGATTTCGAAACCGGCGAAGAAAAGATCGCGCCGCCGATCGTCGGCCACACGGTGTTCTCTCGCCTCGTTTCGCCGACATTCGTGGTCGACGTCACCGAGTTCCATCAGCGAAAGATGGACGCTTTGCGCGCTCACGCTTCGCAGTTCTTCGACCCGAATTCGACGGCGCCGGAAACGATGCTGACCGGCAAGCGATTTCTCGACGACGTGGCAAGCCGATCGAGGTATTTCGGTACGCTCATAGGCGTCGAATACGGCGAGCCATTTTATGTACGCGAGGCATTGAATGTGGACGACCCGTTTGCTTTGCTTACCCGACCGATGAATTTGTATTCTTAAGCTTTTTTGAACGCGGATTTGGCGGATCAAGCGGATCGGTGCGGATAATTAAGGCTCAAATGACTTTTCAAATCCGGTTTTTTCCGCTAGATCCGCTTGATCCGCGTTAAGAAAGTTTAATGACCGAGCAACTTCCAGAAGAAATAGAGCTCGAAAAGAAGCGGCGGATCGTTGAACGTCTCGCTGACCGCCTCGCTTCGGAAGAAGAGGCGATGACCGACTTGCGCGAGGAACTAGAACGCTTCGAAGCGCGTTACAAGATGGAGGTCGGCCGGCTTTATGCCGAGCAGGACGAGATCGATGCGCAGATCGCCGAGGAAGAGCTAAAACTGGTTCCCGACGACGAGGAGATCAAGAACCGGGTCGAAGAATTAAGAAGGATCGCGGAAGAATCTGCGGCACGCGCTGCCGAAGCCGAAAGACATGCCGCAGAAAACTGGGAGCCGACGGCCGAAGCCCGCAAGGCGTATCACGACCTTGCACGCATCATTCACCCTGACCTTGCACTCGACGCGAACGAAAAAGAACGCCGCCATTCGCTGATGGCCCAGCTCAATCAAGCATATTCTTCCGGCGATCAGTCGAAGCTCAAAAAGTTATCCGAAGATCTGCGTATCAGCGCCGATGCGGTGACCGGCGGGACGATCGGCGACGAGCTCGTACGCGCGATACGACAGATAGCTCAGATGAGAAAGCGATTCGATGAATTGCAAAGCGAACGATCGGTATCTGAATCATCAGAGGTGTTCGAGCTTTATAAAAAGGTCGAAGTAGAAAAAACCGAAGGACGCGACCTGCTGAAACATATGGCCGAGCGCGCAAAGACGCACATCAAAAAAACGCAGCGGCGATTAGAGAATCTGAAGAATGTAACCGCCGCCCAGGAAGAGCACGTGAAGGAAACATTCGGGATGGACATAGGCGCGTTTCGAAAAAGTTAGACAGCTTGCCCTGCCGCGAAACCGGACGACCATGCCCACTGAAAATTGTATCCGCCCAGCCAGCCTGTAACATCGACGACCTCGCCGATGAAATAGAGTCCCGGAACTTTATTCGATTCCATAGTTTGCGAAGATAATTCGCTGGTCGAAACGCCCCCAAGCGTGACCTCGGCCTTGTGCCACCCTTCCGTATCGATGAATAGCACTTGCCAATTGTTCAAGCGTCGTCCGACCTCTTCGAGCAACTTATTCCCGGCTTCGTTCAAACGCTTTCGAGATTCCTGTTCGGAAAGAAGGAGGCCTACAACCGTTTCCGGTAAATGTTCGGATAGAAAATTCCCTAAGGTCTTTTTGCTTTGATTGCTGCTGTGCAGCAATTCAACGGCATTTATTGTCGGCAAAAGATCGATCGAGATCGGATCTGTCTGTTTCCAGTAGTTTGAAGCCTGCAAAATTGCCGGACCCGAAAACCCGCGATGCGTGAACAAAATATTTTCACGAAAGGTGTGCTGACCGGCTGAGACCGCGGCGTCGACAGAAACCCCGGCGGCTGAAGGGAACCGCTCACGTTCATGAGCGACCAATGCCACAAGTGATGCTCGCGTTTGCTCGATCTTCATACCGAACTGCCGGGCGGTCATGTACCCGAAATTCGTCGCACCGATCTTCGGGAACGAGAGGCCGCCGCAGGCTATAACCAAACTTTCGCATTCGAAACGGCCGCGTGTAGTTTGGAGTTTGAATAGATCGTTCCTTTCTATTTGTGTAACAGCGCAACCGGTTAGGATCCTCACGTTCGCCAGACGGCACTCTTCAACAAGCATTTCAACGATCAAGTTTGAGCGTTCGCGGCAGAAAAGCTGGCCGAGCTTTTTCTCGTAAAATGAAATGCGGTGTTTTTTGACCAGATAGATGAAATCCTGCGCCGTGTAGCGTGACAGGGCGGATTTAGCGAAATGTAGATTCTTCGAAACGAAATTCTCGGGTGAGGTGTTGATGTTTGTGAAATTACAGCGGCCGCCGCCGGAAATGATGACTTTTCGCCCGACCTGCGCATTG
>JAICPV010000246.1 GCA_025929655.1 Pyrinomonadaceae bacterium | reverse complement strand
GCTGTCGCCGTATGGCCTTGAAGCCCAGTCGATGGCGTTCTTCAAAACACCGGGAACGGAGTAGTTGTATTCGGGCGTGACGAACAGGATCGCGTCGGCCTCCCGGATCTTTTGCTTGAACTCGGCAACCTTTTCAGGCGGGTTCTGTTCCTCGTCCTGGTTGAAGCCGGGGATGCCGTCGAGTTCGAAAATATCGATACTCGAACCTTCCGGAGCAAGTTCCTTGGCGGCACGCAGCACGCCGCGGTTGTAGGAAGCCTCTCTTAAACTTCCCGCTATGCCGAGAATGCGAACAGGATCGCTCATAAAAATCCTCCTTGGTCAAACAAGTTTTGGGATCCTCCGATCATCCGTCATTGATGTCCCAAACAGAAATCAAAACAACGGGCGGCTTGCGTTCAATACTCAAGACTATCCTCTTTCGGCGTTCGTTTTGTTTCGCGCCATACCGGAGTGCTGGATCCTGGGGAATTATCTGAAGCAGCCTCGGTCCGGCCCGGGCATTCGTCGCGGATAACTCTGCCGCCTTCGTTTTCCCATCTATCGAGGGCCTTCTTTTTTAGTATTTGCCTTTGTATCTCGTCTTTCATGGTCCTCCTTGCGAAGTTTTCTATTCAGTTAATCATATCTACTTCAGACGCCCGAACCACTTCGACGGCGAGACCTATCGGATTCGGAAGCGGAAAGAGCGTCCGCGGACGACCGCGCAAAAATCACAATTCTAGTATTTTTCACTCGATCTAGTTCACTGTGGCTACCACGCCCGAGCCGTGTGGGCAACGACGTTAACCCGTCAAGCGATTTCAAATAGCATCCCTTCGTGATATTCGCATCGACTTTGATGCTTTCAGGAAGGGAATATGAAAACGAAATCATTCTACACGTTCGCAGCCGCGATCATACTGGCCGTTTTTTCTGTCGTAAGTTTCGGACAGGATGAGGATAAAACGCTTTCGCCTTACTTTTTTGTAAAGGGCGATCCCAAGGTTGACCACCTGCCGTTGAAGGACACGAGCGTTGAAGTCTCGATCTCCGGCGTGATCGCCGACGTTCGCGTCGTTCAGACATACAAGAACGAAGGACGAAACCCAATCCACGCGTCGTATATTTTCCCCGCTTCGACGCGAGCGGCGGTCTACGGGATGCGGATGAAGATACGCGACGAGATCATCACCGCAAAGATCACGGAACGGGAGGCCGCAAAACAGGAATTCGAGACGGCTAAAAAAGAAGGCAAGAGCGCCTCTCTGCTCGAACAGCAGCGGCCAAACGTGTTCTCGATGAACCTGGCAAACATAATGCCCGGGGATGAAATACAGGTAGAGCTTCGCTATACGGAACTTATAATTTCAACCGACGGTACGTATGAGTTTGTGTACCCGACCGTCGTCGGGCCGCGATATCCGTCGAGGGATGAGGCGGGGCGCGGCGGCAGCGTAACCGCAGGTTATCTTCGCGAAGGCGAACCGCAGGCGTCTAATCTCAACATCGACGTGCGCGTTGCCGCCGGTTTGCCGATCCGTGAGATCGATTGTCCGTCGCACCAGATCGCGCCGCGATGGGAGGGCCCGAGCGTCGCTGCTTTGACCCTTGACGAAGCAAATGCATTCCAAGGGAACCGCGATTTCGTGCTTCGCTATCGACTGACCGGCGGACAGATCGCTTCGGGACTGCTGCTCTTCCAGAATGAAGACGAGAACTACTTCCTCTACATGGCGCAGCCGCCGGAGCGTGTTGAAACAGAGGACATTCCGCCGCGCGAGTATGTTTTCGTCGTCGATGTGTCGGGCTCGATGGAAGGGTTCCCGCTCGACACCTCAAAACGGCTGCTTGAAGATCTCATCGGTAATTTAAGGCCGACCGATTACTTCAACGTCGTGCTGTTTGCGGGAGATTCGACAGTGCTATCGGAATCGCCGCTGGAAGCGAACGCAAACAACACAGCACGAGCGATCGATCTCCTTTCCCAGCAGCGCGGAAGCGGCGGGACCGAGTTGCTCGAAGCATTGAAAACCGCTACCGGCCTGCCGGGAGCTGCCGGCGTGTCGCGCAGCATCCTGTTGATCACCGACGGCTACGTTTCGGGCGAAAAAGGTGCGTTCGATCACGTACGGGCGAACCTCGGGAACGCAAACGTGTTCGCTTTCGGCATCGGAACTGCGGTGAACCGGTATTTGATCGAGGGAATTGCGAAGGCCGGCCGCGGCGAGCCGTTCGTTGTCCTATCGCAAGATGGAGCGGCTAAGGCGGCCCACAAATTTCGAAACTATGTCGAGAGTCCGGTGTTAACCGACGTCCAGGTACAAGCGAATGGATTCGAGATATACGACACACAGCCGCTGAGCCAGCCCGACCTGTTCGCCTCTCGACCTGTGATCGTATTCGGCAAATGGCGCGGGTCGCCAACCGGAACGATCGAGTTGACCGGTTCCACAGGTAAAGGGAGGCACTCGTCAACGATCGACGTATCCTCCGTACAGCCTGACGAGCGAAACGGTGCACTGCGGTACTTGTGGGCACGCTCTCGGATCGCGGAGCTGTCGGATTACGGTTCAGCCGATCTGCCTGAAGCCTCGGTCCGCGAGATCACCGATCTCGGATTGAAATACAACCTGCTCACAGCTTACACCTCGTTTATCGCGGTGCGCGAAAAGGTTGTAAACCCGAATGGCGACGCGAACGGCGTCGAGCAGCCTCTGCCGCTGCCTGTCGGCGTGAGCGAGATGGCGGTCGGCAGCGAACCTGAGCTGTTCCTGCTGATAGCGATGGCATTTGTGACGTTGATCGTTATTCGAAGGCGAACAACTCTAACGAATCCGATATGCCAATGAGGCAAACTCGAAACAATAAGCTCTTTCTGACCTTCATCACGTTGGTTCTGGCCGTCGGGCTGAAAGCTTTTTACTCGTCGGCCAGCGTCAACGGCCTGCGCTGGATCCTCGCTCCCACCACCTTTCTGGTCGAGATCGTAACGGGCGAAAGTTTCCATTTCGAGGCGCACACAGGTTACATGAATTCCGACTATTCGTTCCTGATCGCGGATTCCTGCTCGGGCGTCAACTTCCTGATCGCGGCGTTTTTGATGATCTCACTGATAAAGATCTGGCACGCCGAGGACGGCACCTGGCTCGTGATCCCATTCGGCATTTTCGTCTCGTATTTTGCAACGATCGCAGCGAACACTGTTCGAATTTCGTTGGCAATAAAACTTCATCGAATGGAAGGGCCGGGCATCTGGGCCAATCCGGAGCAACTTCATAGGTTTCAGGGGATCTTCATCTATTTCGGGTTCCTGATGCTGATTTTCGTGCTGCTGGAGCGCGTCTACCGGCAGGACTCCCGCAAGAGTCGTTTGCGATATTTGATACCGCTTTCGGTTTATTGGCTGATGACGCTTGGCGTGCCGATCCTGAGCGGAGCTCATTCGAGAGGAGTAGACCCGCGCGAGCATTTCGTATTCGTCGTCGCGACCCCGGTGATGATCCTAATGCCGCTGCTCGCCTTCGAGTTTTTCGGACGGGCAAAGGCGAATTCGATCTACTAAGATCCTATTACCAGCGAAAACCGATTCCCATTTTCCGGGCCTGCCGACCAATTCGCTCTTGCCTTGATAAGCGACGCACGCGCGCGGATGTTTGCGATTCCGCGGCCTGCAGCGTTCTTCGCGTCGCTGTCGAAAGGCGTGCCGTTGTCTTCGATCACCAGCTGCAATCCTTTTTCGTCCGACATCGAAACAGACATATCAACGCGGTCTGCCGTGGAGTGACGCTTGATGTTTGTAAGCACTTCCTGCGCGATGCGGTAGACCTGCAGTTGTGCGTTCATCGGAAGGTCGATGCGGTCCTCGAGATTCTCATCCGCAGAAAAGCCGCTGTTCTCGATCGTGCGTTCGAGCAAAAACTCGAGTGCGGCGATCAGCCCGACGTTTTCTAGAACGGATGGGCTCAGGTCTTCGCAGATGCGCCGTATCTCGCCCGATACCGATTCGATCTCGGCGCGGAATTCCGGTTTGTCGGGCGATATCTTGTCGCTCAATAGCATCAGGTTTCGCAGGTCGGCGAGGGTTTGATCGTGCAAGTCGCGAGCGATGCGTCGGCGTTCACGCTCTGCCTCGTTTGCGAGATCGAAACGCGCGGCGGCTAGCTCGCGGTTGCGGTGGGCGATGCGGCGATGCTCGACCATCGCCCAAACCAAACCTACGACCGCGATCGCCAGCAATACTCCGAGAGCGGTCGCGGTCCAGGGGAAAGGCGCCTTTGCAACGGAGAAACGGATGAACAGCGGTTCTGACGCACGCATACCGCGGTTGAACGCGCTCGACTCGATCGTATAGTCGCCGGGCGCAAGACTCGCGGGCGCGTATTGCGGATCATTCGAAAGTTTCCTCGCGACTTCCTCGCCCTTGCCGTTCGTGAGAACGAAAGCGTATTGAAACTCTTCAGGAAACGTCCGGCTGCTCTGCCCCGCAACTTCGACCAGCAAAGAATTTTGCGGATATTCGAGATCGATCTTTTCTGCCAATTCGCCCAGTTCATGCACTCGTTGACTCAAGACCCGCGTTGCGATCAGTTTGGGAG
>JAICPV010000265.1 GCA_025929655.1 Pyrinomonadaceae bacterium | reverse complement strand
TTCGCGACGCTCGATCCGACATCGCGCCGGCTTCGGCTGCCGTACGATCAGGAAGTCATAATCAATGATACGGTTGGATTCATTCGCGACCTGCCGGATACGCTCGTCGCGGCATTTCGCGCGACGCTCGAGGAGATATCCGACAGCGATCTTTTGATCCACGTCGTCGATGCGTCGAACCCCCGCGCCGGGCAGCAGATCGACTCCGTGGACAAAATTCTAACCGACCTCGGACTTGAGAAGATCCCGCAGATCGTCGCGCTAAACAAATCCGACCTGGTCGAACCGGACGAGATCGAGCTCCTGCAGAGGCAGATACTGCTTGACAAGCACGCCGACAGCGTGGCAATTTCAGCTATTCACCGCAGTTCGCTAAACAGTTTGACCGAACGTATTGCGGCGTCAATTGGTGATTTTGGATTCGAAGATCGCATCATAGCTGCTAAAGCGAAATGAGCAAACGGATTGAGGAACTGAAGTCGCCGATGATGAGGTGGCGCGGGCGATTGCGAAGTGTCGGGATGCGGTTCCTCGACTATTTCTCGTCGCGGCAGCGGTTCTGGCTGGGGTTCGCGTTCCTTTCCATAATAACCACGCTTCTTCTTTTCAATCCGATCTGGCGGACCGGCTCCGAACTCGATTATAAAGAGGGCGATATCGCGCGCGAATCGATCATATCGCCCGCAGACATCCATTTTGTAGATGACGCCGAAACCGAGAAGATCCGTGCAGGCGCGCGAGACACCATCGATCCGATATTCAATTACGAGCCGCGCCGTGCGGAGGAAGCTGTTCAAACGTTCCGGACCTCGTGGGAAGACGCCGAGCGAAAGAGCCGGCCGGCAGCGAACGCCGATCGAGGCAACACCAACATTCGCACAGAAAACGCGAATACTAATAAGGTAAACCCGGATCTGGCGAAGCTTTTCGGCGGACGGAAGTTCAGCCCGAGCGAGCTGGACGCGGTCACGCGTATTTTGCGCGAGAACGCCGGCGGCGATATCTACGGCGACCAGGACGAGCCGCATTTGCAGGGCCAGATCACAATAGTCGACCGGCAGCGGCCGACGGATTCCCGCGTTTCATCGAATGCGGCAACAATGATGACGAAGGTTTCCGATGCCCGGCGCAAGCTAGCAAACGACCTGCGTTCGATACCGAGTTTATCGCCGGCAGAATCTGCCGGATTCGCCGCTTTTCTTTCGCCTCTGATACAGCCAAGCGTGGTATATGACGCGGCGGCGACCGAGGCAGCACGCAACTCCGTCGCCGCCACGGTCGAGCCGGTCACTATCTCCTTGAAACGCGGTCAAAAGATCGCCGATCAGGGCGACCCGATCACGAGCAGCGTCCTCTCACAGATCGCCGCCGTCAGGAATTACAGCGGATCGAGCCGTCTGCCGAATCGTTTCTTTGGCCTTTTGATATTCGTCGTCGCGCTTTACTGGACTGCGTGGAAGTTCGTCGAACATCGCGGGATCGTTCCGCGTCTCGCACTTTCTGAGGAAAAGACCTTCGCGCTTTTCGGGTTTGTTGTACTCATACAGACGTCGATGATGGCGATCGCGTTCCGCGTAGCGGAATTCACCGCATCGCAAAACACGAGCGCCCCGATGAACGACCCCGCGCTGTGGGCATTCGCGGTGCCGTTCGCTTTCGGCAGCCTTTTGATCACGCTGCTTGCCGACCGGCGAACAGCATTGTTCACAGGGATCTTCACTTCCGTCCTGGCGGGTTTCATTGCGTCACGCGGCCTTGAGTTCGCCGTGTTTGCGATCATCACATCCTCGGTCGCGGTATACGGGATCGGGCGATATCGAACGCGGCAAACCGTCACCCTCGCCGGTGCGCTTGTGGGCGCCGTGAGCGCCGTTCTGGCGGTCGCGATGATCGCGTACACTCAGCAGCCGCTGATACTGAACACGATCCTGCTCGCCATGGCGTGCGGCCTTGCAAGCGGCTTGATCACGGCGGCGGCGACGGCGATGTTCCTGCAGCTCTGCGAAACGATGTTTGGCGTGCTGACTGATGTAAAACTTCTCGAACTTTCCAATGCCGATCTGCCGATCCTCGGCCAACTTGCATTGCGTGCACCGGGGACGAATCAGCATTCACACGCCGTCGGGCAGCTTGCCGAAGAAGCGTGCAGAGCGGTTGGCGGAAACGCATTGCTCTCGCGTATCGGCGCTCTGTATCACGACATCGGGAAGACCGCGGCACCGGAGCATTTTGTTGAAAATCAATTGTCAAAGAACCCGCACGATAAACTGAAGCCAGTCCAAAGCGCGAAGATCATCATCAGCCATGTGACCTACGGTATGAAGCTCGCGAAGGAAATGGGCCTGCCGCAGCGGATCATCGACTTCATCCCGCAGCACCACGGCACCCGGACCCTGCATTTCTTCCTGAGAAAAGCTCAGGAGGAAGCACGCGAAGCCGATGCGGTATCGGAAAACGATTTTCGATACCCGGGCCCGAAGCCGCAGTTTCGCGAGGCGGCGATAATGATGATCGCGGATTCGTGCGAAGCCGCAGCTCGTTCATTGGCAGAACCGAACCCCGAAAACATCCGTTTCATCGTGACGAAGATCATCGACGCGATCGTCGCCGACGACCAGCTCGACGAATGCGACCTGACCCTTCGCGAGCTGACGCAGATACGCGAATCGATGATCCGCTCGCTCGTCGCCATCTATCACTCAAGGATCGATTATCCCGGCTACATCCCGCCGAAGAGCGGCGAATTCAAGACCGGTGAACTTAAGGTTGCCGCCGACATCGACAGCGAGGAACGCGGCATGAAATACCGCGACCCCCGCGACATCCCCATTTCGCCCGGCGGCGAGATCGAAGACGAAGCCATTCAGCACCCGAACGGAACCGATAAAGCCCACGCTACCACGGTAAAGTAACCGTACCATTCAAAACAATTATTTGGTCGTCGTCCCGAGCCTTAAAGCATTGACAGGAACGCACTAGGGGTATATAACCGAAAATCTAACGTTTCGAATAAGCTTGAATTTCTCGGGAGGACTTTATGAGAAGCTTCGGAAATTACTTTTTCGCACTTGTTTTGGTTACTGCGACCCTGACATCGCTGCCCACGGGCGTGGCCTTCGCGGATAGCCCGAATGCCGGCGGCGACACGTCACTTTACGGTGCACTCGGCAACATCCCGGGCGGCACGCGCGGCTCTTTAATAACGATCGACCAGGAAACCGCGGCCGGTACGATCGTCGGACCGGGTGTCAGCCCGGCAGCTGGGATAACCGGCCTGGCATTTGACATTTCTGGAACGCTTTACGCATCTACAATCCCGTTCCCGTTCGCTCCAACGACCCTTGTAATCCTGGATCCGATCGATGGCACCGTCGAAGACTCGATCGGCGTCATCCATCTCTCGAACGAAACGCCGCTCACTATTACCGACCTGGCAGTACAGCCGGGGACTGACGTTCTTTTCGGAACTGCGCTTTCTCCGGATGACACCAACAATATATACACGATCGACAAGGAAACCGCCGAGGCGACATTGGTCGGAAACACCGGCGTACTTGGCGCAAGTATTGCATTCGCCCCGGACGGTACGCTTTATATGTCGAGCGCGGAGCTTGATTTTTCGCAGCCCGGCCCTCCCGTGTTCATACGGGGATTTCTGCACACCATCGATCCTGAAACCGCGGCGGTGTTGACGACTTCCGACCCTTATACAGATTTTCACGTTGGCGGCCTGACCGTTCGGCCGACTGACGGGACGATCTTCGTGTCCGGCGGTTTTCCGGGCGAGATCGCTACGATATCGCCGGACGGAGACGTTGATCTTATCGGCACGACCGGAGTGGGCGGCGTAGGCGATATCGCATTCACCCCGCTGCCGTTAAAGCGCGGCGACTGTAAGAACGGCGGTTGGGCACTCTTCAGTTTTCCTTACAGTTTCAAGAACCAGGGTAATTGCATCCAGCTTGTAAATACGGGGCAGTACAGGCCGCGTGATAACGGGTCCTAAAAATTCCAGAGATAGCTTTTTCGAAGCTATAACCAAATTGAACCCGGCCGTCGCGAGTATCGATTTTTCGCGCCGGCCGGGTCACTTTGTAATATCTCGACCCGCGAAACCGCATCAGACCCGGGGGCGAGATCGAAGACGAAGCCATCGACCGCTCCCATGAACCCGACCGCACATAAGCAGCGAAATCCGCCGAAACGAAAGCTTGAATCAACGTTTCACCGGGTAAAAGCCGCGATAGACAAGGTAGAAACCGCCGATCATTAGGAGAATGCTCAAAGCTAACCCCGTGTTGGCCTGCGTTCCGCCGCCTAAATACAGCGGCAAGTTTGCAACCTGTATCAATACGATAATTGCACCGACG
>JAICPV010000115.1 GCA_025929655.1 Pyrinomonadaceae bacterium | reverse complement strand
TTTCTTTGGTTGACCATACAATGTGAACCCAGATTCTTACCCAAGACATAGAAGTGGGCGGCTGAAGCCGCAGATTTTCTTGTGATCCTTTTCCACTAGCTGAAGCTAGTGGCAACTTATGAATGTGATCAAAACAATGCTTAATCGGCTGATTACGCGGCGGTGGCTTCGATCTTTTCGATCTCGCGTTTGCGGTTACTATACACCACGCTCAGGAGTACGCCGAAAACGACGAGCAGCATGCCCGCAAGGGATTCAGAAGACTGCGATTCCTGGTAGATCAATGCTCCGGCCAGCAACGCATAAATTAGCCCGGTGTAGTTGATGATCGCCACGCCGGCGACGCGTTCTTTCTGCAGCGCGTTTGTCAGAAACATCTGCCCGAGCTGCGAGAACACTCCGATCATAAACAGGTAGAGCCAATCCCAGCCGCTGGGCGTCGTCCAGCCGAAAAACAAACTGATGAAACCCGCCACTACGCCGACGAGTTGAAAATGCAAAACGACCGTCAGCGGATGCTCGCGCCCCTTCATCGAACGGACCAGGTTGTATGCCATTCCCGAACAGAAAGCGGAAACGATCCCGATCGCCAGAAAGAACGGTGAAATCCGCGTGTCGAACCTTTCGATCAGCAGCACGCCCGAGAACGCGATAGCGTAAAACACCCACTGCAGTCGAGCAACGCTCTCACTTAGGACAAAGATCGCGATGACCGTCGTGAAGATCGGCGAAAGATACTGGATCGTCATCGCCGACGCAAGCGGGATATTTTGCAGCGTCGTGAAGAACAGGAAAAGCGCCGTCGTACCGAAAAGCCCGCGCATCACAAGCAGCAGGTGATTGTTCCCCTTCCAATCCGCGCCCGCCCGGTGCAAGCCAATGAAGCAAAACGCGGACGCGATCACGCAGCGGAAGAAAACGATCTCCATCGCCGGGATATTCGGAACCTGCTTTACCAAAATGTTCGCAAACGAAAAGGCGAGCGTCGATAAAAACATCGAACGCACGCCTTCGGTCAGGAATTTTCCGTTTTCGCTCAAACCTTCGAAGAGGTTAATTTGTCGTCGGAATTAGCGCAACCGCACTCGGTGCCGCAGTCGTTTTTTGTGGAGAATCCTTTCGCTTTTCGCGCGAATGAGACGGCCGCGAATGTAAACGCCCCGAAAATCACAGCAACGACTATGAATAATTGTAGATCCATCATCAGGCCCCGATACCTAATATCTTTCCGCCCTGATACGTCAAAAACGCTGCGAAATACGCAAGTGCCGTCATATATACGACCATAAAGATCGGCCAGCGCCAGGAATTCGTTTCGCGGCGGACGACAGCGACGGTCGACATGCATTGCATCGCGAGAACGAAAAAGACCATTAACGTCAGGGCAGTTAATGGCGTCCATACAGGCGTCCCATCGTCGCGCTTTTCATTGCGGATCGCGGAGATCAGAGTTTCCGATTCCTCGTTCGCGTCCTTGCCGACATTGTAAATAATGCTCAATGTTGAAACCAGGACCTCGCGCGCTGCGAAGCTCGCGATCAGAGCCACGCCGATCTTCCAGTCAAACCCGAGCGGTTGGATGACGGGCTCGATCACGCGGCCGAGTTGCCCGGCGAAGCTGTTGCGAAGTTGATCGCTCTCAGCAAGAGTGACGGCTTGAGCCGTTCCGTCGGTGGAACGCGTAAACGCGTCACTCGTACCCTCAGTTCGCGGGAAATACATCAACGCCCAGAGTATTATTGAGATGGCGAGGATAACCGTGCCGGCGCGTTTCACGAACATCCACGATCGTTCGATCATGTTCGTCATAACGGTCCGAACGTTCGGCATGCGGTACGGCGGCAGCTCCATGATGAACGGCGGCGGCGGGGCCTTCAGCACCGTCCGTTTCAGGATGAACGCGACGATAACGGCGAAAAAGATCCCGAGCGCGTACATCGCGAGCATCAAAACAGCTCCGAGCGAAATAAACCCAAGGACGGTCTGCCCTGCGAAAAAGGCCGCGATCATGAGCGTGTAAACCGGAAGACGCGCCGAACAGCTCATGAATGGGGCGATCATGATGGTGGCGAAGCGATCGCGCTGGTTCTCGATAGTGCGGGTGGCCATTATGCCTGGTATCGCGCACGCGAAGCTGCTGATCAACGGCAGAAAAGCTTTGCCGTGCAATCCGATGCGTGACATTAGCCGGTCCATCAGAAACGCCGCACGGGCCATGTAACCCGAATCTTCAAGGACCGAAATGAACAAAAACAGAAGCAGTATCTGCGGCAGAAATACCAGCACGCCGCCGACGCCGGCGATGATCCCGTCCACGATCAGATCGGTAAGGATCCCTTCCGGCATGCCGGTACGGACAGCGTCACCGAGCGAACCGAAACCCGCGTCGAGAAGGTCCATCGGCACGGTCGCCCATGTGAATATCGTTTGAAAGATCAACAGCAGAACGGCGATCAAAATTAAAAGACCGAAAAACTTATGAGTGAGAATGCTGTCGATCTTATCCGAAACGCGGTGGGCGTCGCGGTCGTTGTGGCGGACCGAATCCTGGATCGCGTCGGAGATGAACTTATACCTCGAAAAGATCTTCGAGTTCCCGTCGTCAACGGCTTCATTTGCGAAATCGATCGGGCGAACCGGCGGGCCGCCTTTGGCTGTTGAAACGGCATCTCCGAGCGCGTCAGTCCCGCGGCCGGTTTTTGCGTCGATCGGAACCACATTAATGCCAAGGCTCTCCGATAATCGAGATACGTCGATCTCGTGCTTCTGCTTTTCGAAGACATCGATCATTGTAAGAGCGACGACGACGGGTATTCCGTACTCGAGGATCTGTGTGACGAGATAGAGATTGCGTTCGAGATTCGTCGCGTCGACGACCGCGACGACGACGTCCGGCCGATCGATGCCATCGATCTTTCCGAGCAAAACGTCACCCGCGATCTTTTCGTCGATCGAAGTCGTTTCAAGGCTGTAAAGCCCTGGGAGGTCGATCAAACGCGCCGACGTGCCATTAACGTCCCACAAGCCGATCTTGCGTTCGACCGTCACGCCGGGATAATTCGCAACTTTCTGTTTGAGGCCGGTCAGGGCGTTGAAAAGCGTGGTTTTCCCGGCGTTGGGGTTGCCGGCGAGGGCGATGGTCAGCGATGCGGGATCCATTTCCTAAACACGCGAAGTCAGCATTGCCGCGATCTCGATCGAGGCGGCCTCGTTTCTGCGGAGAGCTAAGCTGTAACCAAGAATGCGAACTTGCATCGGATCGCCGAATGGGGCCGATTTGATCATCCGGATCTCGGTCCCCGGTATCACGCCCATCTCCATCAAGCGTTTCGACACGACACCGTCGCCGTGAACCCGGATGACTTTCGCGGCGGAACCCGCAGGTAATTCTCTTAACGTCGTCATAGATCTATCTCCCGGGCGCCTTGGCAGGTTTCGTTTCCCAAAGCACGTTGATGATCACCCATCTGCCGTTCATCTTGCCAACGTGCATGTAGTCGATCCAGTCGCGCATTTCGAGCTTGACCGTCGCGGCGCTGCCGAACATATCCAAGATAGTCACGTCCTTCTGCTGCTGAGCTTTCGGGGTGTCCTTGCCTGAACCGCCGCGGGTTCCCTGCACCAGCGACATTGCCGTCATTTGGCCGAGCCCGCTCTGACCCTGAGCATTCGTGCGCACGATGCGCTTTGCGAGGTCCGGGCTGAGAGCGCTTTCCATCTTTGCGGCGTCGCCTTCGTACCAGCCTTCGGCGTAGTTCAAAGCCGTGCGTTTGATCGCCTCACGATCGGCATCGGTTTGGGCGAGACCCGCTGCTGCGAACATAAGAACAAGTATCGAGGCCAGGGTGATCTTCGTTTTCATATTATTTCGGGGCAAAAAGCTCTAATTGAAAACCGTTTTCAATTTCAATTAAACAACAAAAAAATAGTATTTTCAAGGCTCGACCGCCGGAGCGGCAAGTTTCAGATCGAATTGATAACCGACCATTACGATCCTCAACGGCAGCCGCCGTTCGTCATTGCTCAGCCAGACCCTTATCCGAAGCGAATCCAGTTGTGGATTTCCGGTCGAGACGGACACTTCCTGAGCGAGGATCTTTTGATCGCCGATCGAGACCGGCTGAGGATTAGACGGGCGCAGCGTGAAAATGTTCGCCCTTCCCTGCCAAAAAACCGAGACGCGAGTATCGTTGACCCGACTCGTCGAATCCTTGCTCGGGTTCAGATTGAAAAGCCGCAGGGCGTAAAAAAGTGAAATAATGTTGTGCGTGCCTATAGGGACGTCGACGCGTTGATTGTTCGGGAGCGAAACGCGCCCGGCCTCCTGATCGAACCTGGCCGACTGATTGAACGCCGAGAGCCGCCCGCTGAATCCCATTGAAAAATCGTGCGGTGCAAGCGTGTCGGGATCGACATACGCACGAATATTATTGCCAATGCCGAAAAGATCGTTCCCCGCGGCGTTGGTGACGGTCGCCGAAAGTAAAAGGCTGTCGCGTTTATTTACCAGCCTGCGCTCTTTCGCTTCCAACAGGACGGTCCCGACAGGCCTCTGGGCAGCCGTCACAGTGTATTCCAACTTTTCGCCGAGTTCGAAAGGCAACCCGATCAGTGGCTGATTGTCGATGTATTCCTGGGGCGTCGCGGTCGGAACGGGTGTAGGTTTCGGCGTGCGGACCACTACGGGAACGGATGGTGTTGGCGTCGGCTCCGGGAGAACCTGAATGCCGGAGATCACGCCGACGTATTCGCTGTTTTTTGCCCGCTTGAGCCGGAACTGGACCGGAATATTCGAGCCTTCCGAGGCGATACTGACCTTCAGGCCGATAAAGCCGTTCTCAGTAAGAAAATCGGTTTTTACGTCGATAA
This sequence comes from Pyrinomonadaceae bacterium, assembly GCA_025929655.1. Classification (GTDB taxonomy): domain Bacteria; phylum Acidobacteriota; class Blastocatellia; order Pyrinomonadales; family Pyrinomonadaceae; genus OLB17. The sequence goes on along the minus strand of JAICPV010000115.1, from coordinate 2,092 downwards.
TATTTGTCGGAAACTCGCCGGCGTCCGACTTTACAACCTCGCTGCCGATCGATTGGAACGTGACCGTGTAGAGCTTTCCGTTCTCGAACATCGGATACGAACCGACACCGCCGGAGGTGCGGATCTTAAAGAGCAATGCCGCGAGATCGAAACTGCCCGGACTTTTCTCGATGTAGTTGACGGATTCCGCTACCGGGACGCCCGAAGCGTTATCGACCTCCTTCACAACGAGCGCGGAGCCGTCCGTCGGCGATATGTAAGTTGTTCGATCCAAGTCGAGGTACAGCGAGCCGAGGGCCATAAAATTAAGGCTCTTGAATTTCGAACGCACCTCAAACGCGTCCTTTTTTGCGATCTTGCCTTTTGAAATTACTTCGGTTTCAGCATAAGCAACGTTTGGCAGGCGATTGTAGGAAATATTGTAAGTAAGGCGTTCACCCACGCGAATCGACACCGGTGTTTCGGCCTGTGCCAACGCGTTCTGTGTTATCTGAAAGCCGAAAAACCCCGCGCAAAAGAGCGCAGACGTGAGAAGTGAAACTATAAAAAGATTACGCAATTTACTGGATATACAACTTAATCGAGGATCGGATCTGTTATGAGCGAGATCTGGTTGGCGATCTCGATCGCGGTTTGCCTCTTGTTCGTAGCTTCGGTTATCGGGCGGCCGATCACAAGGTAATCTGCTCCCGCCTCGACCGCAGCCGCCGGTGTATTTACACGCTTCTGGTCGTCATTAGTTTCAGACGACGGGCGAATTCCCGGGGTTACAACATTGAAAACACCGCCGACCGCCCTTTTAATGACGCCTGCTTCTCTTGAGGATGCAACGACACCGTCCAATCCACATTGTGCCGCAAGTCGTGCCAGAGACACAACAGCTTTTTCAACACCAGCTTCGATGCCGATCTCACGTATATCATTTGCATCGGAACTTGTGAGGATCGTAACGGCGATGATCCTGGGCCTTTCGATGCGCTGACGTTTGCAATATTCCGCAGCAGATTCGAGCGCTCGAGCCATCATTTCCCTCCCGCCAAGCGCGTGAACGTTGAACATCCATACACCGAGCTTTGCGGCCTCGATGGCGGCGTGAGCGACCGTGTTGGGGATATCGTGAAACTTCAGGTCGAGAAAAATACGGTGGCCTGCTTTCGTCAGTTCACGAACAAAATCCGGGCCGGCGGTAGTGAATAGTTGCAGGCCGATCTTGAACGCGCCGACCGTATCACCCAGTTCGTCGACGATCTGACGGGCCGCCCCCGGTGAATCGACATCGAGGGCCACTATTATTTTTTCGGAGTGTTTTGGGCTGGTCACTGAAGCGGAAGGCTGCATTTATCTTTCTCAGTCCAGGTCCAAAGGGTTCCGATAGGGTTTGTCCGAATCCTTATCGGCTCGCTTAAGAGCTTCCTGGAATTTTTCCTCCAGCAACCGCTCGCGATCCTTCATCGAGGACATCTCCTGCGCAAAGATCTGCTCGCGCTGCTCTTTCTGTTTCGCCAGATCACCTTTTAGATCCTCAAACGAACCGAGCACTTTTTTCTTTTCTTCGTGAGCGAGCAACGCACCGGTTTGGGAATCGATCGTTAACGCGGCTTCGCAGCATGGACAGATCACGGTAAATTTTTCCATAACACTTAATTCTATGGCTGTTTTTTCGACCGGGCCCTGGCGTCCGCAGCGGAGGACGACTCCACACCCGCCAGCTGCAGGATGGCCGACGCTTGGATCTGATCAAGCCGCCCGATCGCTTTTCCCGGCAGGTCGATCACTTTGCCACTGCGAAGATAAACCTTGATCGAACCATTGCCACCGTCGTGCACTTTCTCGACTTTCAATAAAACGGGGTGCTTTTTCCAAGTCCGTGTCTCGCGAGCGAAATCAGTCAGCGTCGCAGTGATCGTCGAATCCTCAGGAGCCGGGCGTGAGTTCAAGTTCGGGATCGGCTTTCCCGACCGGTTCGCTGCTTTTCGAATTTCCTCCAGCCGCTGGATCTGCGCGTCCATCGGACGGTTCGCATTTGCGTTGAATGAGTTTGCCGAGTTGAAGTTGGCGTTGGCTGAATTCGGCAAACTGCCGTTCTGCAAGT
>JAICPV010000571.1 GCA_025929655.1 Pyrinomonadaceae bacterium | reverse complement strand
TTACCTCTTCAAGACACAAACATGGAACGCTCGGCTCATTTCAATCCAATCCTTCCTTTCAGTAGCTGTTGTCTTAGCTAATTCAAGCAGACCGCTTTTTTTCTACATAAAAATTTCAGTAAAAGGGGCCGAGTAAATTTTTGCGCCTTTGTAAGGTATCATTCCGAGAAGAAGCCGGTCGCTACTGCTCCCGGTTCTGACAATATGCTTAGGTTTTTCAACACGTTATCGCGATCGGTCGAGGAGTTTCACCCGCTGGAAGCAGGCAAGGTGCGAATGTACATCTGCGGCCCGACGGTGTGGAACTTCGCGCATATCGGCAACTTCCGCACGTTCGTATTCGGCGACATCTTGCGGCGTTATTTGAAGTACAAGGGATACGCGATCACCCATGTTTTCAACCTGACGGACGTCGACGACCGGATCATCAACGAAGCTGCCAGGAAAGGGATCACGATAGACGAATTCACCGCCCCGTATATTCAGTATTTCTGGGAAGATTTCGATGCACTCGGGATGGAGCGGCCGGAGGTGACGCCGCGGGCGACGCATCACATTCCCGAGATGATCGAGATCATACAGAAACTGATCGACAACGGAAAGGCGTACGAATCCGAAGGCTCGATCTATTACCGCATAACATCATTTCCGGAATACGGAAAGCTGTCAAAGATCAATTTTTCCGGCAACATCGCCGGCGGGAGTGAACGGATCGATACGGACAAATATGAAAAGGAAGACGCTCGTGATTTTGCGCTTTGGAAGCTTGTTGGCGAAAACGAAGAGCCGGGTTGGGACGCTCCATTCGGCCGCGGCCGTCCTGGCTGGCACATCGAATGCTCCGCAATGTCGATGAAGTATCTCGGCGAGACGTTCGACATTCACGCCGGAGGCCAGGACCTGCAGTTCCCGCACCACGAGAACGAGATCGCGCAGAGCGAGGGCGCCACGGGAAAGCTGTTCGCAAAATACTGGATCCACAGCGAGTTCCTGAAGATCGACGACGTCACGATGTCGAAATCTAAGGGCAATTTCTTTACATTCCGGGACCTCCGCGAGCAAGGGTATTCCGCGCTGGCTATCCGATATTTGTTACTGAGTGTGCCGACACGAAAGCAATTGAATTTCACGTTTGAAGGATTACAGGCGGCGGAATCGACGGTCGAACGGCTGAGGAATTTCCGACAGGCTGTCTCAGAGGCCAGGTGCGGGCCAGGCACCAACCCTTTCATCGATTCGTCGGTCGCAAGAGCGGGTGCAGATTTTGAGGCCGCGATGGACGACGATTTCAATACCGCCGCAGCCCTCGCCGCGATCCATAATCTGGTCCGTGAGATCAACACGCACATGGCGGATGAGATGCTGCTCGAACGCGACCGCGCTCTCGTGTTGAACGCGATCAAAAAATTCGATTCGGTTTTCGGGATCTTCGGCGAACAGGAACCGCAGTTGCTGGATGCCGACATCGAGGCGATGATCGAGGAGCGTCAGCAGGCACGCAGGTCGCGTAATTTCGCACGTTCCGACGAGATCCGCGATCAGCTGGCCGAAAAGGGGATCGTTCTCGAGGACACTAAGGACGGCGTTCGCTGGAGACGAGGGTGAGCACAAGCGGGTACCCAGGCCATCTCAGTCACG
>JAICPV010000027.1 GCA_025929655.1 Pyrinomonadaceae bacterium | reverse complement strand
CGCCCCGGACTCGAACCTGAGCTCTCGGCAACGACGAGGAGCATCACATTCTCACGGCGCTCAAGCCGCGTCGCGACGAATTGCCAAAGTTCAAGCTCTTTGCTCACTTCTCAATATCGTCAAAGGAATCTGTGCGTTCAAGGGCGATCTCAACGGATGTTTTTGGCGAGCCGCGGAGGCTCTTTTCGAACTCGTCGCGGAAATCCTCAAGAAGCGGCAGATCGACCAGATCCTTTTCGCGACGGGACGCTTTCTTGCTTTCGATTATGTCGCGAATATTAGCGACGGGAAATTCGTCGATCAAATGTTTTCGTTTATCGGCGGCCTCAAAACTCTCGATGCCGTCGGGGGCAAATACAAGATCCAGGTCAAAAGGACCGTCTTTGAGTTGAACAAAATCGACGCCCTGGACGATCTTTTGAGCTGTATCCTGATCGAAATCGAAACCGAGCTCTCGAAGTGCAGCAACGATACGACGACCATTTTCAGCGCTTTTCCTGGGAAACAGATCGACGTCTTGAGTGGCGGCGGGATACCCGAGGATGATCGCGCCGCCCTTGCCGATAAACAGATATTCAATTTTGAATCGGGAAAAGACCGAGGCTACTTCGCGTGCTTGTTCAAGCTGGAAATAAGGTCGATCAGGTTCGGTCATTCGACTTTGGCTTTGCGAGTTTGAATCCGAGATAGCGTGGCAGATTAGCATCGGCCCAGTCGCGATATTCCTTCATCGTATCAAATGTTCGAACGGGCACATCGTCTAAAACGGGCTTGTAGTTGCGGAAAAATCCGTACTTGAATCGTTGCGCGAGGCTGCGCTTCAACTGGCGTCGACATTGCTCGCGAAAATCGTCCACGGTACTATCCTACAACATCGCGATTGTCGTTGCGGAATAAGTTCATCAACACCCTTTCGGGGGTGAAAGGCGCTATGAATTCCGGCGACGTGTGATTGAAAGCATTGATCGCGTTCCTGACCGCAAAGAAGGCGCCGATCCCATACATCAGCGGTGGTTCGCCGACGGCTTTCGAATTGAATATTGCCAGGTTTTCTCGGCTCGTTTCGAGCGGCAGGATTTCTATGTCTTTAGGGACGGAGTAAATATCCGGGACCTTGTAGGTCGAAAGCGCGTTCGACCGAAGGCGGCCTTTTTCGTCGTAAACGACCTCTTCCATCGTCATCCAGCCGATGCCCTGGACGATGCCGCCTTCGATCTGTCCGTGGTCGACAGCGGTGTTCATCGACGACCCGAAATCGTGGCAGCATTTTACGTAATCGACCGCGTATCGGCCCCGTAGGCAATCGACCGTGACGCCGACGATCGCAGTGCCGTACACGTGATAAGCGAAAGGGTGCCCTTTTGCCGTGCCCCAGTCGAAGTTGATGCCGGGCGTCGTGTAGTGCGCATGCTCGCTCAAGTTTACTCGCTGCAGATGCGCGTCCATGACGAGCGTCTGCCAATCCAGACTGGTTCGCTCTCCGTCGCGATAAATAAATCCATTTTCGAGCGATAGAGAATCAACTGTTTCCGCTTCGACCAGCGGCTTTGCCACTTCAAACAGCCGGTCGCGGATCTGTTCGCATGCGATTTGCGTGGCCTTTCCATTTAGATCGGCTGCGGCCGACGCAGCGGTGGGAGAGGTGTTTGCGATGCGAAGCGTATTCGCGGTGTGCAGCCGCACCTTTTCGATCGACAAACCGAACACTTTTGCAGCGACCTGCGCGATCTTTGTATTTACACCTTGTCCCATTTCAACCGCCCCCGTAGAAACGGCAACGCTCCCGTCGGTGTAAACGTGGACCAGCGATCGCGCCTGGTTCATAGGCGTTTTGGTGAAGGAAATTCCAAAGCACACAGGCATTATTGCAACGCCTTTTCTGAAATACTTTGAGGTCGAGTTGAACTCATCCGCTTCCTTCGCCAAAGCAGCGAAATCGTATTCCGCATCTCCCTGCATCCACGACGTTATCGCATCGCTTTCGGCGATCTGGCCGTAAGGGAATTCATCGCCGTCGCCGATCAGATTTTTTCTCTGGATCTCCGAAGACGAAACTCCAAGTTTTTCCGCCGCATGTGCGATCGCCGATTCGATAACGAACATCGCCTGCGGCCCGCCGAAGCCGCGAAACGCCGTGTTAGGCGGCAGATTGGTTCGGCAGCAATACGCGGTAGCCCTGACGTTCGGGATAAAGTAAGAATTTGTGCAATGGAAGAGCGTGCGTTCGAGCACTGGTGGCGAAAGATCGCACGCCGCTCCTGCGTTCTGGTAGAACGTAACTTCGTAAGCGACGATCTTTAGTTCTTTGTCGAGGCCGATCTTGTAGTCGGACGAGTACGGATGCCGCTTGCCGGTCATACGCATATCTTCCATCCGGTGAAGGGCGTATTTGACGGGGCGTTTTGTTAATTGAGCCCCAACTGCGCAGATCGCGGCCCATGCATTCGCCTGATCTTCCTTTCCGCCGAAGCCGCCGCCCAGCCGCTGAACGTCGACCTCGACGTGATGCATCGGCAGCCCCGTTACACGGCAAACGGCTCGCTGGACCGCGGTCGGCCCTTGCGTGGACGAATAAATTTTCAATCCGCCCTGTTCTGTCGGTAATGCATACGCACCTTGCGTCTCGATGTAAAGATGCTCTTGCCCGTTCGTCTCCGTGCGGCCCTCGAAGACATGTTCGCAATTTGCAAACGCATTCGACGTGTCGCCGAGGACAAATTGCTTCGCGGGAACGATCAGATCGCCGTTCGCCGCAGCAACTCTCGGATCAAGTACAGGTTCGAGCTCTTCGATCTCGACTGTGATCTTTCTTGACGCCTTCTTTGCAAGCTCTTCTGTTTCCGCCAGCACAATCGCGATCGGCTGTCCGGCAAAATGAACCTCACCGTGCGCGAGCAAAGGCTCGTCCGGCACGATCCCGCCGATCTGATTTTCGCCGCTGATGTCTTTTGCAGTTATTACGCGAAATACGCCTTCGCTAAGTTCCGCCTCGGTCGTATCGACGCTCTTTAGCTTTCCATGCGCAATTGGCGAATCGAACACACAGGCGAACAGCGTCCCCTGAACGAGCGGGATATCGTCGAGATAAACCGACTCGCCGCGGACGTGTGAATGTGCGTCGATGCTTTTCATTTCTTGGCCACTGAGAACACGGAGAGCACAGAGAAAGATTCTCAACTCTCGGTGATATCGGTGAACTCTGTGGCAAACAATTCCACAAAATGCGCACGAAAGAGTTGCCGGAGCAGCAAACGTTTGTAGTCCGCTGTTCCGCGGACGTCGGAGATTGGCGAGATCTCGGCCTGCATTATTTCGTTTGCGGCGGCGATGGTTTCTGCGTCGATCTGCTTGCCGCTCAAAAATGCGGACGTTTCTTTCAAATAAAGTGGGATCGGTGCGACTCCGCCGGCGGAGACGTGGGCTTCGACGATTTCGGAATTCGGATTTCGGATTTCGGATTCTGTCTCGTCCGCCAACTTCAGGCTTATGGCCGTGTTTACCGTTGCGATGTCGAGATAGGTGCGCTTGCTGACCTTTTCGAAATTGAAATAGGAATCGGCGCCCGGTTTGCGGAAGCGGATCGCGGTGATGATCTCGTCGGATTGTTTTGCAAGATGTTTGTAGCCCAGGTAGAGATCCTTAAGCGCAAGAATCCGGTCGCTACCGCTCCTGGCTCTGAGGATAATCTCGGCGTCGAGAGCGAGAAACCAGATGGTCATATCACCGATCGGAGAGGCATTGACGAAGTTTCCGGCGAGCGTCGCCATGTTTCGGATCGGAGTGGATGATACAAGCTTTAGGTGTTTGTAAAGGTCCGGAAAGACCGCGTTCATGACCGGCGATTCGATCAAATCGGAGACGGTAACGGAGGCGCCGATCTCGATCGTATCTCCGAGGTCTCGGATCTCGCGGAGCTCGTCGTCGTAAAAGAGATGATTTGCGTCGATCTCTGCCAACTCCTCGGGACGCTGAACGTAAACATCGGTCCCGCCGGAAACGACGGGCACACTCGCTACCGCTCGTGTTTCCGCCTGCGTCGCCGCGTTACGAAGTGCCTGTAACCGGCTTACAATTTTGGAAAAATATTCTGGTACGAACTGCTCACTGTTCACTGGTAACTGTTCACTTAAACGACACGCAGCTCTCTCTATGGACTTGTAACCTGTACAGCGGCAGATGTTGCCGTCGATGGACGAGACAGCGGATTCTTTTGCACGCTTCATTACCGACTGCTCCGCTTCGGAATGCCCCTGCGGAGCGGGATTCGCGTTTCTGCTCGCCTCGATGCAAAAGTTCGTCAGCGACAAAACGAAACCAACCGTGCAGAATCCGCATTGCGTCCCGCTTTCGTCGACCATCGCTTTTTGAACCGGCGTAAGCGAGCCGTCCGTCGGGTTGATGCCCTCGATCGTTACGATATGCATCCCGGCAGCGTTAGCGAGCGGCATCAGGCAGGACGTCATCGTGCGGTACCTCATCTCATCTTCTACCAGCTCGCCGATCATGATCGTGCATGCTCCGCAATCGCCCTCGCGGCAGCCGATCTTCGTCCCTTTCAGATTTTGCCGGTAGCGAACGAAGTCAAGCAGCGTCATGCCGCCAGGCAGATCGGTGGAAATATCCTGATCGTTAAGTATGAACTGCAGCATCCGCTTATCACATATAACTTTTCACTTCTCACTTATTGCGACGGCGATCTCCAAAAATAAGTGAGACGTGATAGATGAAAAGTAAGAGGTTAATATTCGATCTTGTCTGGTTTCGCGATCCAATTCTGAAATACTTTCAATCCCTCGTCACGCAGGATCGTAGAGATAGGCACCTTCCGCTGCGAAAGGTCGCTGCCGCAAAGCTCGTCGTAAATGAATGCGTCGTCGAAACCGGCCTTGGCCGCGTCGTTGCGGTCGCATGCGATGATAATGCGGTCCGGCCTGGCCCAATAGATCGCTCCAAGGCACATCGGGCACGGCTCGCACGAGGTGTAGACGACACATCCGTCGAGCTGGAAAGAATCCAGGTTTCTGCAAGCGTCGCGGATCGCGACGATCTCGGCGTGGGCGGTCGGGTCGTTCGTCGAAGTCACGCGGTTAACGCCTTCGCCGACGACCCCTCCGTTTTTAACGATCACGCAGCCGAACGGCCCGCCGGCGTTCGAGTCGACGCCTGCTTGTGCAAGCGCGATCGCTCGAAGCATGAATTCGCTATCAGTTTGTGACATCTATTGTTTCGGTTTTATCCTGACCTCGAAAAGGCGCTTCCAAAGCTTCCCAGTGATGAACAGCCTGTCGCTCGCCGGGTCGTACGCGATGCCGTTCAGAACGTCGGCTTTATCGTTGTCGGCAAGTTCCTGTTTCACGATCGGCTCAAAATCGACTCGGCCGAGCAGTTTGCCGTTCGCCGGGTCGATGCGGACGACGATGCCGGACTGCCAGATGTTTGCCCAGATCTCGCCGTTGACCCATTCGAGCTCATTTAGCTGCATCAACGGTGCGCCCTTTTCGTCGTTAACGACCAAGGTCCGCTTTGTTTCGAATGTCGCCGGGTCGACCACGCGGATCACATGTGTGCCGTCGGTCATAAAAAGCATCGTACCGTCGGTCGTCAGGCCCCAGCCGTCGCCTGAATATTTCAATTCCTTTTCCGGTTTAAGATCGCTCAGGTTGTAAACGAAAGCCGTATGTTCGCGCCAGGTGAGCTGATAGATCTTGTCACCCAGTAAGGCGATGCCCTCGCCGAAATATTGCGGAGCAAGATCATGTTTTTGAAGTACCTTTCCGGTTTCGATCTCGACCTTGCGCAGGGATGAATGGAAAGTGTCCGAGCCACGGCCTCCAGTCCCCTCATAAAGCACTCCGTTATGGAACGCGAGCCCCTGCGTGAATGCTCCGGGATCATGCGGATATACTTTTACAATGTCATATGAATAAAGCGGAACAGTGGTTCGCACGCTATTCGTGTTCGCGGGTTTATTGTTGTTCACGGCGTTCGATTGCACGCCGCCGCAGCCGGAAAGAAAGATGGCCGCCATCAGCAAATAGGTTCTCATGATCATTTCAAAGCGTTTTGAATCAGGTTTCGCAAACGCCGGGTTGAAAGCCGCTGCAAGCGTATTCCATTGACGAATACAGCCGGCGTACCGCTGACGCCGTACGAGTTTCCATCCGCGACATCCTTATTTATTTCAGCGCCAGCGGCCTGGCTTGCCATATCGGTTCGAAACTGTTCTACATTCATCCCTAGAGACGCAGCGTACCTAGCAAGCGAGCCGTCATCGAGCGCGTCCTGGTTTCGGTACATCATTTCGCCCAACTCGAAAAACTTTCCCTGCTTTCGGGCAGCGAATCCGGCCCTGGCAGCGGCCATCGCACGATCATGGATCTCTGTCAGCGGGTAATCGCGAACGACAAGCCGCGCGTTTGAGCCGAATTCAGCGATAACGTTCTTCAAAAGCGGGCTGAAAGCGGCGCAGGCCGAGCATTGGAAATCGACGAACGCGACGACTGTCACTTTCGCTATGAGAGGACCGACCGACGGGTCATCGTCTGCTGAAATATCAAGCACTTGTGGGTCAAGTACCGGCAATGCAAATTTAACCGCATAGTCTCGGAGAAGCTTTTCCTGAAAAGCATCTTCGAGCGATATACGTTCGTGATCGGAATAGTCTTTCAATTTGTTCGTGATCTCGGCAGCGATTACCGAGCCCGCGTCGGTTCCACGCTTCTTCGCCTCCGCTTCCAGCAATTTCGAATGGATGGCGCTCTCTAGGTCGGCCCGGACGTCTTCGTACAAGCCCGCGCGATAGTTGTAAAGCTCGATCCGGTTAGCCCACTCGAAATCCCCCACGGTTATCTGCCGTGAGCCGATCGTGGCTGCCAGCTCAGCGGCCTTAAGCGGGAGGCCGGCGTCTTTTATCGGCGTGAACTTATGTTTCGCTTTCAGGGAGTCGAAAAGGGAATTCAGCTGTTTTTCCGCCGCTTCACGCGACAGGTACTGAACGATCTGAGGCCGCACCTCTTCCAATGTGCGGTTCCCGATGCCTTGGCGGTTGCCGTCGTAAACTGCCTTGATCTGGACTTCGGTAGGCTTTGCGGCCTGCGCGATAGCTTCCGATTGCAGCTTTTCCGGGGCCGTATTCCGCGCTTTTGCCTCCATCGCGACCAATTCTGCGAATATCCATTGATCGAACACGGCTCGCCGATGTTCGGTGATCAGCTTGTGCTGCTGCTCAAAGATCCGGCGGCCTTCCGGCGAAAGGTCGTTCGTCGTAAACGTGAAGCCGTTAGCGCTGGCCAATACCGACTGCGAAAACGACAAGCTCGCGGCTGCGCAAATGATCAAGGCCGGCAAAAGAAAAATTCTCGAGACCATAATTTCAAAAGAATATTAACAAATTTCCCACATTTCTTGCTCTTTGATGTTGCCCGTACAATTTGATGCGGGAATGGAAAAACTGCCAAGGGAATTTTATCTTTCAACAAATACGGCCCGCATCGCGCGCCGGCTTTTGGGAAAACTTCTGGTTGTGCCCGGCGAAAGCGGACGAAGAGTATCGGGAATGATCGTCGAGGTCGAAGCTTATCTGGGCGTCGACGACCGCGCCGCACATAGCCATGGTGGCCGGCGTACGGCCCGCAACGAGGTCATGTACGCGGGTGGCGGACACGTTTACGTGTTCTTTATTTACGGAATGTATTACCAGCTAAATGTGGTGACGGGACCGGCGGACCATCCGCACGCTATCCTCATCCGGGCTGTCGAACCCGTTGAGGGCATCGAAATAATGCGGGATCGACGCGGAGCGATGAAAGACACGAATCTGACGTCCGGTCCAGGCAAGCTCGCGATCGCATTCGGCGTCACTCGGGAACTAAATGGAGCCGACCTGACCGGCGACCGGATCTGGCTGGAAGAATTTCGAAAGTTCCCGAAAAAGGAGATCGAAGCAGGGAGAAGGATCGGTATCGATTATGCCGGGATCGACGCGGAATTGCCGTTACGGTTCTGGCTGAAAGGGAACGCCTTCGTGAGCCGGTAGCGTTGTCAAAGCGACGATCTCCTATTAAGCCAATAGAAAAACGGGATCGCGAACCCGATCCCGCCGATCAGCGACAACACAATGAACCAATACCATCTGACGCTGCCGACCGGGTATTTCGCAAAGTAGTATGCGAGCATGAACATCACGAAAAAGGCCTCGATGATGAATGCAAGCGCGAGTTTGTTCCCCAACACGTCCTGAAACGAATGAAAATCGGTGAACATCCAATAAATGAAAATGCCGTTCGGAACTAACAATCCAAAAAGAGACAGCATGACGAGAATCATTTAATTTTTCCTCCTCGGTGATATTTCGAGATCCGATTCAGATCACGAGCAGAGCTCGTATTTATCTCCTTTAGCGTCGATGCTAAACCGGCTATAAATTGATATTCTTACAATTTATGACCGAAGTGAAAAAGAAGAAAGTGAAGCCCGATATCAGGGCGATAACCAGGCTTGTTCCGCCAAGCGGAAATCTGGTTCAGGGGCAGTCCGAGCTGCCGATCGATCCGCGGCTTGCGAAAGAAGCCGCCGCGATAATCGCGGCTAGTCAAAATCATTACGGCGGAAGTGAAGGCGACGCGAACCTGCGAAAGGCCGTTGCGGCGAAAATAAAGCAATACAACGGGATCGAGATCGACACGGACGCGAGGCCGTTCGAGCTAATGATCACGAACGGCGGCACCGGCGCTCTCGTTGGCATCGCACAGAGTTATCTGAAAGGGAAATCGGCGTTGGTTTTCGAGCCGTATTATCCGTATCACAGACGGATATTGGAAGAGTTCGGCGGCAAGACCGAGACGTTCGAACTGGACGAAAATCTTGAATTTGAAAAAGACGCTTTGTTTGCGCGCTGCAAAGAGCTGATCGGCCGAAACGACTTTCCGTTGAAGGCGATAGTCGTTTGCACCCCGGCGAATCCGAGCGGGAAGGTGATGTCGCAAACCGAGCTGGAAGCGGTGGCCGGAGTCGCGAAGGAACTCGATCTCCTCGTGATCTCCGACGAGGTCTATGAGCATTACGTGACCGGCGAGAACCCGCACACGCCGATCGCGACTTTGCCCGGCATGCGCGAACGCACGATTACGGTGAATTCGTTCTCGAAGTCGTGGAATATTTCCGGCTGGCGGCTTGGCTATGTGTTTGGCAACGGCGAGCTTCTCGCTCCGCTCAACAATGCTGCAAACGTTATCTACGTCTGTCCGGCAACACCTTTGCAAGCGGCGTTGAGCAAGGTTTTGATGGCCGACACAAATTACTATCCGCAGCTTCGTGAGGAATTTGACGAGAAGAGGGGCAGGTTTTCCGAAGGCATTTCAAATCTGGGTTTTGAGATCTACAATTCCGGGTCGGCTTTCTACATATGGGCACGGATACCGCGGCGTTTCGACGATGCGATCGCGTTCAACGAGATGTTGATGCGGGACGCTGGAGTCGGGATGACACCCGGTTCCGCTTTCGCTGACAGCGACGCGTGGGACGCGTACGTGCGTATTTGCATCGCGCGGGAGGACGCAATACTCGAAGGCGCGATGGGAAAACTACAGAAAGTGCTCGGCTGATATGAGAACTGCTGCGACGCTTTTATGTCTGCTTACTCTGTCTCTTTCCGCGTCGCCACAGGCGATTCGAACAACGACCGTAAACCAGATCGATCAATACGCGAAGTCTATAGATAGGATCGCCGGGCGCCGAAAAGAACCCGATCTGATCATCGCGGACGTTTCCGATTATGAAACGGACCAACCGAAATGGCAGCGTTTCAAATCATCGGCCGAGCTTGAAACATTCCGCGAGACAACGGAAACTTATACGATCGCAAACAACTGGCGCGCGAAAGGTAAGATCGTCGCCAGCCTTTTCACAATTTTTAGTCCGTCGGGCGATTGGGCACAGTATGTGACCCATTATTTCCGGCCCGACGGCACGGCCGCAAAGGTTACCACAGAGATGCGGACGTTCAACGGCGATTACATCATAATTCGAAACATGTACTTCGACGTGAAGGGCAGGCTTTTGAAACGAACCTCCAAATATCTGGACCTGACCAGCAAAAAACCGAAAAAGCCGACTGCGGAAATGCTGGATGAAAATTCGGAATTCTACAAAGCGGAGTATTATAAAACGGTCGTCGCACTCCCTTTCCATTCACTGACAAAAACAAATTTATGAAACGCGCATTCGCACTTTTTCTGATTCTCAATTTCGTGGGCGGTGCGACCCTCGCCGACGAGGGGATGTGGACGTTCGACAACCCGCCGACCAAGCAATGGAAAGAGCGGTACAACTTCGAGCCTTCTAAAGAATGGCTGGACAGGCTGCGCCTTGCTTCGCCCAAACTGCCGGGAGCGTCGGGAGTTTTTGTTTCTCCGAACGGCTTGATCGCCACCAATCATCACGTCGCATCGTCGATCATCGCGAAGCTTTCTACTAAAGAACGCGATCTGATGAAGACCGGATTCTATGCGAAGGCGCAGGCCGACGAATTGAAGGCACAGGACGCAGAGGTGACCGTGTTGGTTTCGTACGATGATGTGACGAAACGGGTCCATGATTCCGCCGGAACTTCCGCAGATGCGGCCACAAAGCGCTCCGCCGAGATCGCGAATATCGAGAAAGAGTGCGTTACCGCGACGCAGCTGAAATGCGAGGTCGTTTCGCTTTACAGCGGCGGCGAATACTGGCTTTACCGAAACAAGCGTTACACGGACATCCGACTCGTCATGGCGCCGGAAGAGCAGGCGGCGTTTTTCGGCGGCGATTATGACAACTTCACTTATCCGCGGCACGATCTCGATTTCACTTTCCTGCGTGCGTATGAGAACGGCCAGCCGGCGAAGACAGCGCATTATTTGAAATGGTCGGACGCGGGACCGAAGGACGGCGAGTTCATTGTCGTTTCCGGCTATCCTGGCTCGACAGCGCGTTTGCTCACCGTTGCTCAGCTTGCTTATCAGCGCGACGTCGGTAACCCGCTGCAAAAGCAGGTTTGGGACCTGCGCCGCAAAGCTTTGGAGAATTATTCAAAGCTCGGCGCAGAGCAGCTTCGCCAGGCGTCGCCCGGAATGCGTTCGCTCGCAAATTCGATGAAACGGCTCGACGGGCAACAAGAAGGACTTTTGAATCCGCGCAATTTCGCAAAAAAGGAGGCCGAGGAAAAGGACCTGCGAAGCAAACTTGCGACGAAGCCGGATCTCGAAAAGCAATACGCCCCGGCATGGGAAAATATCGCCGCCGCTTATAAGGCACTGCCGCCGATGGCCAAACGCCTTTCATTTTCGAATCTTATACCATCGCGCTTGGCGACAAATGCGTTGCAGATCGTCACCTACCACGGCGAGATCGCTAAACCTAATGCTCAGCGTTACGCGGAATATCGCGACACGCGGCTAGACTCGTTCAGGAACGCTTTGCTTTCGTCCGCGCCGTTCTACCCGGATCTGGAAGAAGCGCTTTTAACGGCGTGGCTTTCGGATGCCCGGGCTGTACTGGGCGTGAACGACCCGTTTGTGAAGGCGGCACTCGGTGATGCCGAGCCGGCCGAAGTTGCCCGCCGAGCAGTTCGGGAAACTAAATTGGTCGATCCTGCGGCTCGAAGGAAATTATTGGAAGGACCGGCTTCTGCAATTTCTTCGTCAACAGATCCGATGATAACGCTTGCACGACGTGTTGAACCGGTT
>JAICPV010000100.1 GCA_025929655.1 Pyrinomonadaceae bacterium | reverse complement strand
GGAATGCGGCGCCGTTCGGAGACGAAAGCAAGCCTTTCTATGTGACCGCTGAAGGCGCCGAGCTGGATCATCAAAACGAAGTAGGTCTATTTATCGGAAATGCCCGCGGATGGCAGGCGAACAACTATGTCCGCGCTGAAAAACTAGAACTGCGAAAACGTGATTCGCAATTGAACGCCTTCGGCGGCGTGCAAAGTTTGCTGTATAACGCCCGCAAAACAAAGGGCGGCGTGGAGGGCCCGGTGCCGGTTTCGGCTGCGGCCGCTGAGATGCAGTACGACGGGAAAGGACGCACGATCAGGTACGGCGGCGGCGTCGATATACGGCAGGGAACTGACCGCATGACGGGCGGCGCTGCATTCATTCAGCTCAACGAGCGTAACGAGATGTCGCAAACACAAGTTGATTCGAATGTTTCGATCCTTCAAGCCGGCCGAAAAGCGTACGGGGAGGGCTTTGTATATACTGCTTCAGACGACCGCCTTTTCCTGCGCGGCAGGCCTGCCCGCGTCGAAGACCCCGAACGCGGCTCTTCGCAAGGGGAAGAGCTTGTCATTTATCTCAGCGACAATCGTATGACCGGCGAAGGAAGATCCAAGGCGAATCCAACCGGCCGCGTTCGAAACATCTACAAGGTCAATTGACCAATTTTCTGCTTGACTCAAGACGCCAACTCCAATCAAGTACTTTCGCCTAACGGCAACAATAGCGATCCGGTTTCCGGCCGTTTGCTCGCAGCTTCGCTGCAGAAGACATACGGTGCGCGGCGGGTCGTGGATGATGTCTCTATAAACGTCGCAGCGGGCGAAGTGGTCGGCCTTTTGGGTGCGAACGGCGCCGGAAAAACTACGACGTTTTATTTGATCGTAGGACTCGAAGGCACCGAGCACGGCCAGATCGTTCTCAATGGCTACGATGTAACTAAACTTCCCGTGTACCTGCGTGCCCGCCTCGGCATGGGCTACCTCCCTCAGGAACCGTCGATCTTCCGGCGACTTTCTGCGGAGCAGAATATTCTGGCGGTTTTGGAAACAATGTCGATATCCCGCGAAGAGCGAATGGCGCGGCTTGACGAACTGCTGCATGAATTCGGCGTGGAACATGTTCGCAAAACGCGTGGCGATTCTCTTTCCGGAGGCGAACGGCGCCGCGTCGAGATCGCCCGATGCCTTGCGACCAACCCTCAGTTTATTCTGCTGGACGAACCTTTCGCGGGCATAGATCCCATCGCGATCGAGGAAATTCGGGAGATCATTCTGTACCTGAAACAAAGCGGGATCGGCATCCTCATTACAGACCATAACGTACGCGAAACGCTCGGCATCACCGATCGCGCGTACATAATGTCCGAAGGCCGCATTTTGAAAAGCGGCCCGCCCGCCGAACTTGTCGCCGACGCCGACGTACGCCGCTTGTATCTCGGCGAGCGTTTCGCACTGTAATTTGCAATTCTTTTCCTTTATCCCAAAAGAACATATAATTTAAGTAGTCGTCACGATAGTGCAGTCCATTTTCGTGCGACAGAGTTTACCGATCTTGTATGTCGTCGCTTCGCCTTTCAACCCAATTGCAGCAAAAGATGGTGCTCACGCCGCAGTTGCGCCAGCGCATCGAGATGCTGCAGATGACGTCGATGGAGCTCAACGAGCTGATCGATCAGGAAATGGTTGCCAACCCGCTTTTGGAGGAAGTGCAGCCGGGCGAGGAAGAACAGGAGATCTCGGAAAACATACTCGATCAAAACTCTGGCGGGACCGAAGGGGTCTTTGAGAACGGGCATGACATCGAAGCGGGATCTGCATTTTCAGCAGGTGATGCAGACTTTGCCGAACCGATCACAGCGGTCTTGCCGTCCGAGAACGGTATTGAACCGGAAACATTTCAGGAAGATACGCCCGAACCGCTGGCCGAATCCGGGGATTCGTTCGAGGAGATCGATTTCGGCCGCGAGTTCCAGGATTATCTTGATCCCGGATACAAGACACAGGAAGTTGAATACAAAGAAGACGCTCCAA
The DNA here is from genome assembly GCA_025929655.1 of Pyrinomonadaceae bacterium. Classification (GTDB taxonomy): domain Bacteria; phylum Acidobacteriota; class Blastocatellia; order Pyrinomonadales; family Pyrinomonadaceae; genus OLB17. The sequence continues at coordinate 5,284 of JAICPV010000100.1, read as the reverse complement.
GCTTCGAGCAATTCTTAACAAAAGGCCCGTCGCTCGGCGAGCACCTCGAATGGCAGCTCCGGCTTTTGGACATCCCGCCACATCTGGAACGAGCCGCGATCAATATCATCGGCAATTTGGACGAAGACGGACGCTTCGTTGCCGATACCGAAGAGATCGCAACCTCGTCGGGATGTTCGTCTGAAACCGTCGAAAAGGCCCGATCGGTCGTAATGTCGCTCGAGCCCGTCGGCTGTGGCGCGCTGGACGTAAAAGAATGTCTGCTGGCACAGATGAAGTCACAGGGCGAAGATAATACTCTCGCATCCGAGCTGGTTCGCTATTACTTCGAGGATCTTCAGCCGCATAGGCTGCAGCATCTCTCCAAAGCAACTGGATATGATGTCCAGGCGCTAAATGCAGAGCTTGATTTCATAAAGACATTGGATCCGTATCCCGGACGGCGCTATTCGTCCGAAGAAGCTTCTTATGTTGCTCCGGAAGTTTATATCGAGAAGGTCGACGACGAATACGTGATCTATTTCACGGACGAAGGCAGCCCGCGGCTTCGTATCAGCAACACCTATCACCAGCTCCTGGACCAGAGCGATACGTCAAAGGAAGCAAAGGATTTTATTAAAGAAAAAATGCGTTCCGCCGTCGACTTGCTTCGCAACATCGAGCACCGGCGGCAGACGATCTACCGCGTCGTCGAATGTATTGTCCGGCGCCAACGCGATTTCCTCGATCACGGCGTGCAGCACATTAAGCCGATGATGCTAAAGGACATTGCCGAGGACATCGGTATGCACCTGTCTACGATCTCGCGAGTCGTCAATCGCAAGTACGCACATACCCCGCAGGGCGTCATCGAGCTTCGTCGTTTCTTCAGCGAAGGGATGATGAACGAGGAAGGCGAAGAGGTCTCGACCCGCATCCTGAAGCTCGGCATCAAGAAAATGATCGAAGAGGAGGATTCGAAAAACCCGCTCACAGACGAAGAGATCGTGAAACGCCTGAGCAAGGGCGGCGTGAAGCTCTCGCGCCGAACGGTCGCGAAATACCGGGACCAAATGCATATTCCCGGCTCGCGCGAGCGCAAGACTGTGGTTTGACATCGCCTAAGACCGGTCAAATTTACAATTTTGGGGACAATATGAAATTCGAGTATTCGGGACGCCATATCGAAGTGACACCCGCATTACGTGCTCACGTGGAGGACCATTTCAAAAGGATCGAACATATTTTCGGCAAGAAACCTGTCCGTGCACATATCATCATCGAGGTCGAACGCGGCCGGCATCGTTCGGAGATAGTCGTAAACTGGCGGAACGATGTTTTAACGGCGACGACACTCAATTCGGACATGTATAAATCGTTGTCGCAATCCATCGACAAGATCGAGAAGCAGGCATTGAAACTAAAGAACAAGGTGATCGACCGGTCGCATCGCGCTGTCAAAGTCGGTGAAGCAACTCAGCGCACCGCCGATTTGAGACCGGCACCGGCGGGTCCGCGCATCATCAACGCGCGCGGATATAACGTTAAGCCGGTCATGCCCGAAGAAGCCGCCCTGATGCTGAACGGCGACGGCAACAGCTTCCTGGTTTTCAGAAACGCAGAGACCGAAAAGATCTCGGTGATCTTCAAACGCAAGGACGGAAATTTCGGCCTGATCGAGCCTTAGATCGATGCCCTCCAAAAAAAAGCAACCCGAAGGGCCTGCCAGATTGGTAATAATCACGGGCCTGAGCGGCTCAGGCATGAGCTCCGCAACCAATGCCTTTGAGGATCTCGGCTACTTTTGCGTCGATAATCTCCCCGTCACGATGCTCCCGACATTTGCGAGGCTGCTGCAGCCGGATGGCGAATCGGCGAAAGCGATCGAAAAGGCCGCTCTCGTCATTAACATTCGCGAAAGGCATTTTCTCGAGGACATTCTCAAAGAGATCGAGCGCCTCAGAAAGAAATCCCTGAATCCCCTTATTCTTTTTTTCGAAGCGTCCGACGAAGTTCTTCAACGCCGCTTCTCCGAAACGCGTCGTCCGCATCCGGCCGACACCGGCAAGGGCCTGCGGGCATCGATCAAGGCGGAACGCGCGGCGCTCGACCATCTGCGGTCGAAGGCCGATCTCATCATCGACACCTCGGACCTCACGGTGCATAGCCTTCGCCGTATGCTGCTCGAGAGGTTTAGCGAAAAGAAGGCTTCGGCGCCGCTGAAGATACAAATACTCAGCTTCGGTCACAAGTACGGAAGTCCGAGGGACGTGGATCTCATGTTCGACGTTCGTCATCTGCCCAATCCATATTTCGAGCCGTCGCTCCGCGAACTTACGGGCGAGGACCGCGCGATCGTGAAATATCTCAACCATGAAAAGGATGTGGCGGAAACGGTCGATCGTTTCCACGACCTGCTTCGGTATCTGCTGCCCTTTTACGCGCGGGAAGGGAAGTCGTACCTGACTGTTGGGATCGGCTGCACGGGCGGGCGTCATCGTTCCGTAATGGTCGCGAATGCGCTCCGCAAGCTGCTAAAGAAAGACGGATTCGCCGTTTCCGCGGCCCACCGCGATATGCAAAAATAGTTGATAGGGGAACCCGAAAAATGGATCCAAGAATAGGCGGCGTGATCGTTTCTCACGGCCAGGTAGCGAACGAACTGCTCTCGGCCGCTGAAACTGTCGTCGGCGAATTGCGAAACATAACCGCCGTTTCGATCGGCTGGCACGACGATGTCGAGGCGGCGAAGAAAGAGATCGAGCGCGCGATAAAGCAGGTCTCCGCCGGCCGCGGTGTGCTTTTGCTGACCGATATGTTCGGCGGCACGCCGACCAACATTTCCGCGATGTTCATCAAGCAGGACGAGGTCGAGCTCGTGACCGGCGTGAACCTGCCAATGGTTTTGAAGCTCGCCACGACGAACGGCAATGTCACGCTCGCCGAGATCGCGAAGTCCGTCGAAGAGCAAGGGAAACAAAGCATCTACCGTACCGGCGCACTGCTTGAGATCCACAAGACAATTTAGAATGCAGGACGCCCGTGTCACGCTCGTCAATCCACTGGGCCTGCACATGAGAGCGGCGGCGAAGATCGTCAAGCTAACCTCCCAGTTTGAAAGCAGCATCACGATCGTCCGCCCGAACCGGGATCGCCGGGCCGACGCGCGTTCGATACTCGGCATCCTCGAGCTCGGGGCCAAAGAGGGAACCGAGCTCGTCATCGAAGTAGAAGGATCGGACGAATCGGCCGCCTTGGTAGCTGTCAAGGACCTGATCCAGAAAGGCTTCGGCGAGATCTGATTCAAATGAACGGCAACGCCAAAAAGAATGTATCGCTCGTCGGCATCCCGCTGGGCTACGGCGCCGGGCAGACCGGCAGCGAGCTCGGCGTCGAGGCGATGCGCGCGTCGAGGATACGCGGAAAGCTGCTCTATGAACACATCGTCGAGCTCGGCTGCGAGCTCACCGACCTCGGCAATATCGAGATTACAAAGCCCACGGCCGCGCCCGAAACAGGGTCCCGCACGAGGTATCTCGCCGAGATGAAGGCCACATTCGAGGTAGCCGTGCCTGCGATCAGATCGATACTCGACGGCGGCTCGATGCCCGTAATACTTGGCGGCGACCACAGTATCGCGATCGGGACGTTCTCGGGCGTGGCGTCGCATTTTAAAGAGCAGGGGCAGGACGCCGGGCTGATCTGGTTCGACGCCCACGCCGACATCACTACGCCCGAAACCTCGCCTTCCGGCAACATCCACGGCATGCCGCTCTCGATACTGCTCGGCGAAGGCCCTGCGGACCTGGTCAATCTCGCCGGCTTTGCACCGAAGCTGAAGCCCCAGTTCCTGGCCCACGTCGGCGGCCGCGATCTTGATGCCGGCGAGCGCCGTCGCGTCGAAGAGCTCGGGCTTCGCGACAATTTCTTCACGATGAGCGATATCGACAAACGCGGGATGATGGCCTGCGTCGAAGACGCCATCGCGATCGCTTCGCGTGCGTCGGGCGGCTACGCCGTCACTTTCGATATCGACATGATCGATCCGCGGTTCGCTCCCGGTTCCGGAACGCTGGTTCGCGGCGGTGCCACCTATCGCGAAGCCCATCTCGCTCTCGAGATCATCGCCGAACACGGCGGCATGCGCTCCTTCGAGATCGTCGAGGTCAACCCGCTCCTCGACCAATCGAACATCACCGTCGAACTCGCCTGCGAGCTCATCCTCTCCGCGCTCGGCAAAACCATCCTCTAAGCGATAAAAGCGCGGGGATAAGCTCCCGGCCTTACAGAAGCCCGCAGAAGTAAGGGCTTTATCTACATCCAGACGCCACTAATAAAGTGCAAACAACTCAACCGATCGCAGTTAGGAAGAGGGCCTGCCCCCGCTCTTGCAGAAGCCTGCACGAAGTAAGCGCACCCGATAATTGGCGGGCGCCCTCCTTGACAGTCGGGCTTCCGACACAAAATCAAGCGGCCCGTTTTCCAAGCCGCCCTTCTTTAACTATCCACTGTCCACTATCAGCTATTCACTGCCTTTGAGGTATCGTCACCACGTTCACCGTATCCGAATTCTGCCGAACGGGGTTGTTGCCGTTCAAATATCTCGCGCGGAATCGCACGGCGCGGGGCAGGTTGCCCTCGCTCGTTTGATAGTCGCTTAGCCTTCGGGTCCCGCTCGCAAAGTCTTCACACGCCCGTCCGAACATTTTGCCCGTATTTACAGGGAGGTTGTATCAAAGGGAAGGCTAGCAGGGCCGCGCTGTTGCCGGGGAAGACGCGGAGGATTTTGAACGGGAGTCGGAAAAGCTATACGTCTAATTCTTAATCAGGAATTACACTACAGCACTTTGTGCCGTCGCAGCGACTCTAGAATGTTGTAAGTGAGTATTATGTCGAGGCGCGTCCGCGGTGTCGAGGCGGCCGGCAGATCCCCGACGCCATGGATCAACGCGGTACTGACAGAAAACTCCCGCGATATACGCAGGTTGGAGGTCATATAGAGCCGGTTCCCCTGCGGGAAACGGTCTCCATTCAGCAGCGGCCGGTCGATGCGGGCGAACCCGCCGCCGATCGTGAGACGCTTCCAGAATTGCTTATCCCCGAAAATATTGAATCCGTATCCAACCTCCGGAGACAGTTGTTCATAGTTCTCGAAGAGTATCGTGTCGAGCGGTTTTCCTTTAGGCGGCTTAAATCGGATCGCCTGCCGCAATATATCCCGGCCGGCTTCGTATGTGTAGTCCGCCGAAATTGAAACGACGTTGCTTATCTTTTTGCGAACGAGCGTCTGATGATAATTCCATTC
>JAICPV010000248.1 GCA_025929655.1 Pyrinomonadaceae bacterium | reverse complement strand
CGGCCTCCATCTTCGACCCGGGATCGGTAATGGCGATGAATTGTTTGCTGGCGTTAACCTTTCCAACTTCATCTGAGACACGGTCAAAAAAATATTGTTTAAAGCAGTTTGGCTCTAATGTTGTGCCGGATTTGCTCGCGACTATAAACAGCGTTTTCTTAAGATCCAGTTTCGATTCAACCGTTTTTACCTGCGACGGAACCGTGGAATCCAAAATATGAAAATTGTTCTTTTCGAAACTGATCGCCAAAACTTCGGGACACAGTGACGAACCGCCCATCCCCATCAGGAGTACATGTTCAAAGCCGGTTTTATCGATATCTGTTTTTAAATCCCGATATTTTTCTATGTCGGCCAATTCTTCTTCCGCAATGGTCAGCCAACCGAGCCATTTCGCTTCGTCAGCATCGGTCCAGACGCCGGCGTCTTTTTCCCAGATACGAGACACGATGTTGGCGCTTTGCAAAGCAGTCAACTTCGCATTCACGGCGAGGTCCAGCAGTTCCGGCAGGGAATAGGTCATCGAATTGGGCATAAAATGATATTCGGGAAATAGCCGTTTGCTGTCAAACGAATGTAAAATCGCCGAATGAAATTCACTGCAAGTTTATCGATGCTCCTTGTAGGATTCTGTATTTTCGCGAACGCGAAAGATTGTGCTTCAAAAGCGAAAGTGGTCCCGCCGAAAATATCCGAAGCTGCTTTGTCTGCTTATAACGCAAATTACGAGAAAGCGAAAAAGAATTTTTCGGCAACACCTTCTGCCGACAATTTGATATGGGTCGCTCGCAGGCAAGGATACTTAGGTCGATACAGGGAGGCCATCAAGACCTTAACGGACGGAGTTGCAAAGTTTCCGGATGACCCACGAATGTACCGCCACCGCGGGCATCGCCTCATTACCCTACGATGTTTTGACGAAGCGATCGCTGATCTTAAGGTCGCGGAACGCTTAGCGCTCAGAAAACCGGATGAGGTTGAACCTGACGGCCTCCCAAATGCTCGTAATATTCCCACAAGCACACTTCAGACGAACATCTGGTATCACTTGGGCCTAGCTCAATATCTAACAGGTGATTTCGACCGCGCTGCGGCATCGTTTATGGAATGCTTTAAGAGAGCGACTACTTCGGATATGCAGGTTGCGGCTGCTCACTGGCTGTATATGAGTATCCGCAGGTATGGAAAAAGGGATGAAGCGAATCAGTTCATCGCCAATCAAATAAAAGACGATTTGGACATTATCGAGAATCAGGATTATTACAAACTTGTAAAGCTTTATAAGGGTACCGCAAGCGGCGAGGCGTTGCTGAAAGAGTTTGAGGGCTCGGCGGATACTGTAAGCAAGGCATCGCTAGGTTACGGATTGGGCAATCGATGGCTATATCACAATCGTCCAAACGAGGCCGCGGACATCTTCCAGAAGATCGTGGCCGGAGACCAGTGGGCGAGCTTCGGTTACATCGCCGCAGAAGTCGAATTGAAAAGGCAGAAACGTTAGCGGTAGCCTGTGTTTCACTTGCTAGCTGCATACATTTTCTGCAGCTCGCGTTTCAACAACTTCCCCGTCGGACCCTTGGGAATATCCTCGACGAAATGCACGGTCTTCGGGCATTTGTAGTCAGCCAGGTGCGCTCTACAAAAATCGATCAACTCGTTTTCGGTGACATTTTCTCCGTTCTTTAAAACAACGAACGCCGCGACATCTTCGCCATATAATTCATCCGGAATACCGATCACCGCGGCATGCGCGACCGCCGGATGCGTATACAGCAGGTCATCGACCTCGCGCGGGTAGATGTTTTCGCCGCCGCGGATGATCATGTCGGATTTGCGGTCGGCGATGTAAAAAAACCCGTCGGAGTCGCGATAGCCGATGTCGCCGGTGTGAAACCACCCGTTTGCAAAGGCCTTCGCGGTCGCTTCCTTGTTCTTGAAATAGCCCTTGAAGATGTTCGGTCCGCGAAGCACGATCTCGCCGAGCTCGCCTTCTGCCACTTCCTCGTCGTCCTCATCGAAAACCTTAATTTCATTTCCGATCGGCATCCCGCAGGAACCGGGCCGGCGGTTTTCGTTTGGAGGGTTGAATGTCGAGCGGCATGTTGATTCGCTCAGCCCGTAACCCTCAACGACGAGCACCCCAAACGTCTCCTCGAACGTCTTTAGAAGCTCCGCCGGTACCGGAGCCGAGCCGCACATGGCGAATCGCAGCGTCGAGTAAGCCTTGTTTTTCTTTTCGCCGGTCGCCGATGGCTGTTCCCCATTCGCGAGCAGCATTGAAAGCATCGTTGCCACAGAACCGAAGGAGGTGATCTCGTATTTTTCGATCCAATCCCAAAATTTTGAGGCCGAGAACTTAGGAGCTACGACGGTAGAACCGCCGGCGTAAAGCGCCGTCATCGTCGTAACGGAAACGGCGTTCATGTGAAACAGCGGCATCACTGTAAGCAGCCGATCTTCGGGGCCGAATCCCATCCATTCCGCGATCTGTCTCGCGTTCGCTATAAGGTTTCCGTGCGTCAACAAACACCCCTTCGGTTTCCCGGTGGTGCCCGACGTGTAGATGATTATTGCGTCGTCGTCCTCGTTGATCTCAATAGGATCCAGAGTTTCGGGAAACTCGCCGGCGACATCGACATTGTCGAATAAGAATTTCGGAATATCACTGGAAAGTGACGAGGCGAAACCCGGCGCTACAAGCGTCAATTTCGATTCCGAGTTTTTTATTGCCCATTGGACCTCGTCCGGCTTCAATAACGAGTTTATTGGACCGGCGACGGCCCCGAGTTTCCAGCATGCGAAATAAGCGATGATGTATTCGGGCGAATTAGGCAGCAGCAAGCTGACGACGTCGCCTTTTGAAATACCTCGGGCCAGCAGAAGATTCGCTGTCCGGTTCACTGTTTTGTCGAATTGAGAAAACGTCCATTTGAGTCCGTCTTGCGTTGAGAATAGGAATGGCTTTTCCGGAGCGGCGGCCGCTTGGGCTTCGAGCAGCGAGCGAACGGATCGATTGCTTTCGGGCTTCATCGCGTATAAGATTAGCACTACAAATACTAGGTTTCTAACGCTTTAGCCATCATCGTATGAACACCTTTCGCAGTTTTATAAACGGCGCCTGGATCGATTCGAAATCGGGCAAGACCGCGCCGAACATCAACCCGGCAAACGTTACTGAAACCATCGGAACGATCGAGCTCGCCACTCGTGAGGAGGCCCGAAGCGCGGTCGAAGCCGCCTATCACGCCTTCCGTTCCTGGAAGGCGACGCCCGCTCCGGCCCGCGGCAGGATCGTCGGGAAAGCCGCTCGTCTGATGGAAGAACGGAAAGCGGAACTTGCCGCCGCGATCACGCGTGAGGAGGGCAAGACGATCTCCGAAGCGTTGGGTGAAACGCAGCGAGCCATAAACGTTGTAGAGTTCTGCGCCGGCGAATCGCGCCGAATGAACGGCGAGACCATACCGTCGGAACTGCCGTCAAATTTCGCATACACGATCTATGAGCCGCACGGCGTCGTCGCTTGCATCACTCCCTGGAATTTTCCGGTCGCAATTCCCGCGTGGAAACTTGCTCCCGCTCTTGTTGCCGGCAACACAGTCGTGTTCAAGCCGGCAACATTGACGCCCCTCACGGCAACATTAATGACCGAGATATTTATCGAGGCTGGCGTTCCCACAGGTGTACTAAACTTGGTTCTGGGCTCGGGAAGCGAAGCCGGCGACGAGATCGTCAGCCATCCCGCGGTCCGGGCACTTTCCTTCACCGGTTCGACGGAAACCGGCCTGAAACTTTACGCGCAGGTCGCATCGCGAGGCGTGAAGGTACAGGCGGAAATGGGCGGCAAGAATCCGGTTGTTGTACTTGAGGATTGCGATATGAACCTGGCGGTAGAATCGACCGCTCAGGGTGCGTTCGGTTCGACGGGCCAGCGGTGCACGGCGACGTCGCGTGCGGTCGTTATCGATACGGTCGCGGACGAATTCGTGGAAAAAATAGTTGCGCGAGCGAAGAACTTCAAGCTCGGCGATGGCAGTGATCCGGCAAACGAGATCGGACCGTCGGTCGACGAAGGACAATTCAATACAGTCCTGAAGTACATCGACATCGGCCGCGAAGACGGTGCCGAGCTGCTTTGCGGCGGTAAAAAGGCGCAAGGCGCAGGTTTGGAAAACGGCTATTTCGTCGAGCCCACGGTTTTCGACCGCGTCACTCCGGACATGCGCATCGCCCGTGAAGAGATCTTCGGGCCCGTACTTTCCGTTTTACGCGTGAAGGATTTCGACGAAGCGATGGTGGTCGCGAATGACTCCGAATTCGGCCTCTCGTCCTCGGTATTCACGAATGACGCGAATTCGATCTACCGCTTCATCGACGAGATCGAATCCGGAATGACGCACGTTAACTCCCCAACGACCGGCGGCGAAGCCCATATTCCGTTTGGCGGCATCAAGAATACAGGCTTGGGGGCACGTGAACAGGGTTCGACATCGCTCGACTTCTATACCGAATTGAAGGTAGTTTACGTCGATTACACCGGCCGCAAGCGCGAAGG
>JAICPV010000177.1 GCA_025929655.1 Pyrinomonadaceae bacterium | reverse complement strand
GAAAAAGCCATGCTCAAAATCGAACGTGACGAGGAAACTTTAACGGTAAAGATTTCCGACAACGGGTGCGGATTCGACTTGGCTTCGGACGGTAGTTTGGCTTCAACCGCTGCGACCGTAACGATCACCGTAGGCGACATCAATGACAATCCCGATGCAGTCAACGACGCGGCGGCCGTTGGCGAAGACAGCGGAGCCAGTGCGATCAACGTTCTCGGCAATGATGACGACGCTCCGGACACGGGAGAAACGCTAACGATCTCTTCGGTGACGCAGGGCACAAATGGCTCAGTCGCGATCACCGGCGGCGGCACGGGCGTTAGCTACGCACCGAATGCTAATTTCAACGGCACGGATTCCTTCACCTACACGATCTCAGACGGCAACGGCGGGAGCGATACCGCAACTGGATCGATAATCGTTACCCCCGTTAATGACAACCCGAACGCCGTTAACGATAGCGCTACTGTCGGCGAAGACAGCGGATCGAATGGCGTTAATGTCCTCAACAATGACTCGGCTCTGCCCGACACCGGTGAGATACTCGCAATCACCGCCGTCACACAGGGCGCTCATGGCGCGGTCGCTATCACAGGCGGTGGAACTGGTCTAAGCTACGCCCCCGGAGCTAACTTCAACGGCGCGGACTCATTCACTTACACCATCAGCGATGGCAACGGTGGCACCGACACGGCAACCGTCAACATAACGGTGTTGCCTTTCAACGACACGCCGGTTGTTTCGGCAACGCCGAAAACTCAGCTCTACGTGCAGTACTCCGACGCGATATCGGCTGTGGCGATCAACGCGTCGGACGTGGAAACGTCAGCCGCAAACCTGTCGATCGCGTTCACGTACTCGAAGGACGGCGGTGCTTCTGTCAACGGACTGCCGAGCGGAATGGCTTACGGTGGGACCTGCGGTGCGTCGACGGTCTGCGGCGTGGCGGGCGTCGCGCAGGGTACTTACGTCATCACCGCCACGGTGACCGACGCCGGTGACGGTTCGGCTGCGGCAAGATCGTCGAGCGACGCGTTCACGATCGTCGTCACGCGCGAGAATGCAACTGTGACGCCATCAGCGAGCAACGCAGCATCCATACAGGTCAACGCACCGGGCGGAACTTCCGGACCTGTCACGCTGTGTGCCGATATTGCGGAACCTGCCGATGGCAGCCAGGGCGATATCGCCAACGCCGTGCCGGTCACGTTCGTGCTCGCACCGGTCGCACCGGGCTCGACATTGCAGCAAGCCGACGCAGCCTTGATCGGAGGAACCGCCTGCGTCACGTTCAACAGCGTTCCGGTGAACGTTTACGATATCGGTATCACCGTTGACGGCGACTACTACACCGGTTCGGGCTCGTCCGTGTTGGCCGTGTTCGACCCGTCGCTCGGATTTACGACGGGCGGGGGCAGGGTACTCAACCCGACGACCGGCAACACACTCCACTTCGGGTTCAGCTTCAAGTACGATAAGCGGGGCTTTAAGGGACAAATGTTGGTGATGGAGCATACCCCAAGCGGCATCGTGAAGCTCAAGAGTAATTCGTTGAGCTCGCTCTCCATCGTCGGCAGCCAGGCGATCGTGCTCGGAAAGGCGAACATCACTGATCTAAGCGGCAATCTTAACTTCCGCCTGAACGTCACTGATAACGGAGAACCCGGATCGGCCGACCTCTTCGGGCTGGAAACCGATTCCGGAGGAACTCCGATAGCCGCATTCACCGTCGACCCGCCGCAATCGATTCTTGGCGGAAACATCCAGGTCCCGCAGGGTAAAAGGAAATAAATGCATGCTAAATATTAAAGGCGGCGAGGTTTGGCGACCCTAAAATACTTGAGGTACACAATATCGAAGCGTGCGCGTACTTTACGGCCCACGCCGATGCGGGCGAGTCGGTCAAGGATCTTACCTGGATCCTGGCGAACACCCGGGTTATCGGTATCGACATGCGAACACGTAAGACGCGGAGAGCGGTCGGCGGAATCCCAGAGTGACCGTCGACGAGATCAAAGACGCTACCGGCTATAACTTGCTGTCCCAGATATGGAATGAAATCGAGAACGCTCTTGAATGCAGAGGGAAATAGTTGAGTTTATGCATTATTTTGACATCTGCACTGCGTTGCTGGTGTCTTTTCATTAGCCCTCACGCCTTAACGAACATTAACGTTCGAAAATAAGGGGCAGAGACCCGAATCGGACAATATCTCTATGGGAAATACTCGTGCGGCCTGCTTTCTGATGTGTCTTATTGTTTTGGCTACTGCCGGCAACGCGCAAGAAAATCACTGGAAGAACTCGCAGTTTGCGGACCTTGAAAAAACTATCATGGATCTCATGTCGGCCGGCGAGGTCCCAGGACTGTCGATCGCCGTCATTCGCGATGCTCGCGTCACGTGGCTCAAAGAGTTCGGCGTAGCGAACGCCTCGACGAAGCAGCCGGTCACCAGGGCGACCGTTTTCGAAGCGGCATCGCTGAGCAAACCGGTTTTCGCGTTTGCCGTTATGCGATTGGTTGAAAAAGGGAAGCTCGACCTTGATGCTCCGCTCGGCAGCTATCTTCCGAAACCTTACATCGAGGGGGATGCTCGCGTCGGACGTATCACAACCCGGCATGTCTTGTCTCATGCTACGGGCTTTCCGAACTGGCGCGGTCGAGAAACTTTGAAAACGCATTTCACACCAGGTGAAAGATTCAGTTATTCAGGCGAGGGCTTCGTGTATTTGCAACAGGTCGTGGAGCATTTGACCGACGAGCCGTTGGAGACATTCATTAGACGCGAGGTGTTCGACCCTATAGGCATGCCCAATTCCAGCTTCGTCTGGCAGGACAAGTACGAGGCGGCGAAGGCGACCGGCCACAACTCCGCAGGCGTCGCGCAGTCGAGGCGCCAGAGGACGATCGAAGCGAACGCGGCGGCCAGTCTACATACCACGGCTTCAGATTATGCGAAGTTCGTCCTCGCCATCATGAACCGTACGGGCCTGAAGAAGAGCACAACCGCGGAGATGTTGCGGACGCAGATGCACGTCGATGAGGCGTGCTCGAACTGTATTGAGAATCAGCCGAGCGGGAAGCGATCGACCACGATTTCGTGGGGACTCGGTTGGGGCCTGCAGGAAAATAACGGTGTCCGATCGTTCTGGCACTGGGGCGATAACAACGGGGACACGCACGCCTTTGTCATGGCGTCAGAAACGCAACGGTCCGGTGTCGTGATCCTCACCGACAGCGGGAACGGGCACGCGATTATCCCGTTCATAATCGAGCGGCTATTCGGCGGCAAACAACCCGTCACGGCTTGGCTGAACTATGAAGGGTACAACTCCCCGGCGAAGACTTTGCTAAGATCGATCATTACCGGCGGAATGGCAGCTATATCCCAATACCTGAGCGGACGTGCGCGCGATCCGAAGTTAGGACTCAACGAGCGAGCGACCAACCGACTCGGATATGACCTACTGAACCGGAAAAGATCTGTTGAAGCGATCGAGATATTCAAGCTGAATATCACGGATCACCCGACGTCTGGAAACACCTACGATAGTTTGGCCGAGGCATACTTGGTGGTCGGCGAGAAAGCGCTCGCCCTCGAGTTCTACAAAAAAGCGATCGAGGTCGAGCCGAGCTATCCCAACGCTGCGGTGGCGAGGAAGATCATCCAGGAGCTGCAGGTATCGCCGAAGAACTGATAGCTTGCGGAAGAGATGCCGCTACCGCGCGTTCGGCCACCCTCGCGTTCTCCTTTGAGTTGCAGGTCCGAACTTTTCCATCTGCGACCGCGCATTCGGGATCGCATGCTTGTACCCGGATCGGAACTCCGCCCCTTCCCCGACGGGTCAACGGGTCGACAGGCCCACTTGCGCGGGGGAAGTTGCGTCGGGAAATCAAAAATGTTTCCAAAATCGATTACGTGATATCTTTTCCGCATGCGGAAGGTCGTTCAGGTTTGTTTGGTCCTAGTGCTGGCTGGTTCGTGCTCCGCGTTGGGGCAGGCGGATCCCGACCGGCTCGCAAGAGAGGTGACAATTCACCGGGACACATTCGGAGTCCCGCACGTTTTCGGACGCACCGACGCGAGCACGGTATTCGGCTTCGCGTACGCGCAGGCGGAGGACAACTTTTGGAGGATCGAAGAAAACTACCTTGCTGCGATCGGCCGCTCCGCCGAGATCTATGGCGAAAGAAGGCTGGAACGGGACCGCCGCAATCGTGCGATGGGGATCCCGCAGCTGGCTCGTGAGGAGTATCGGCGGCTCGACGCCCACACGCGTTCGATCGTGGACGCCTTCGCGGCGGGGCTGAATCACTATCTCAAGAAGAACCCTTCCGTGACGCCCCGCTTGTTGACGAAGTTCGAGCCTTGGTACCCCTTGGCTTTCATCCGTTACAACTACTACCAGCAGGGCTTCGTCAACGACCCTGCCCTCGACGGCGCCGAACTGACGACCGCCGCGACGGACGAACGGAGACTCAAAGAGAATCAGGGTTCGAACGGCTGGGTGGTCGCCCCTTCCAGAAGTGCCAGCGGCAACGCTATGCTGTTCATCAACCCGCATCTCCCTTTTTTCGGATCCGGGCAGGTGTACGAGGGTCACGTCCGCAGCGAAACGGGTTGGAACTTCACCGGGTACACCCGCTTCGGATTCCCGTTCCCGTACGTCGGCCACAACGAGAACGGCGGGTGGGTCAGCACCGACAACGCGGCCGACCTCACCGACGTATACGCGGAGACGTTCGACGACCCGAAACGCCCGCTCGCTTACCGCTACGGCAAGGGATACCGGACTGCGACCGAGCGCACGGAAGAGATACTGGTGAAGACGGCGAGCGGGACGCAGAGGCGAACTTTCAAAATGGTCAGGACCCATCACGGACCCGTGCTCGCGGAACGCGACGGCAAGAAACTCGCGGTCCGCATGGCGAAGTTCGAGAGCGACGGCTGGCTGCGCGAATGGTACTTGATGACCAGGGCGAACTCGCTCGCGGCCTTGAAACGTGCGATGGCCCCGCTGAACATGCTGTTCGGGAATGTCATGTACGCGGACCGGCAGGGGAACATTTACTACCTTTACAACGGGGCCGTCCCGCGCCGCGACCCGCGCTTCGACTGGAAGAAACCGGTGGACGGAAGTGACCCGGCGAGCGAGTGGAAGGGCTACCATACGATCGACGAGCTCCCCCAACTCACCAACCCGAGAACGGGGTGGATGCAGAACTGCAATACGACACCGTTCCTTTTGACTAGCGAAGGCAATCCGGATCCGAAAAGATTTCCATCGTACATGGTCCAGGAGGGGGACAACCTCCGGGGCGAAATATCGCGACGGATGCTCTCCGAAAATGCCAAGTTCACCTTCGAGCAGTGGCGGTCCGCGGCCTTCGACACATACGTCCTCGGTGCGGAGAAGAATTTACCTAAATTGCTGGCGGCACTGCGCCGACGCATCGATGCGGATCGCGGTCGTCCGAACCTGCGCGAGGCTTACGATTTGCTGTCGCGGTGGGACCGCCGAAGTGCCCCGGACTCGGTGGCGATGACCTTGTTCACGCTCTGGATGGACCGGCTGGATCAACTCAAGACCGTCGACGACGCAGCGACCGTTGACGCACTGGCCAACGTCCTCGCGACCGTCGAAAAAGATTTCGGCACATGGCGTGTCGGTTGGGGGGAGATCAGCCGTCTTCAGCGGTACGACGAAGCCGCCGACGGCGCGTTCAGCGACGACCGACCGAGCGTTCCG
>JAICPV010000470.1 GCA_025929655.1 Pyrinomonadaceae bacterium | reverse complement strand
GCCGGATCGACCACGGAAGATGTCGGTTTCGAAAACACGGTAACCGATAGTGCAGTCGAACGGCTAAGAAACGCGGCGTACCGGATATTGCCCGAGCTTCGAAGGCGGAAGTTCGGTGGTTCGTGGTCGGGTTTGCGGCCGCGTTCTGCTGATGAATTGCCGGTGATCGGTAAGGTCTCCGGACATGAACACTTGACCGTCGCGACAGGGCATTACCGAAACGGCATTCTACTGGCTCCGGTAACTGCGAAGATCGTCGCTGCCAATTTGCTGGATGGCGTCGAATTTGCGAATGCATTTTCGCCCGATAGGTTTCTAAAAGACTCTGCTGCATCTGTTTGAACGAATGAGATTATTCGCCGTTTTCATTTTGCTTTGTTCCGCATTGACCGCAGCCGCGCAATCCGGGCGTAGTGCAGTACAAAATTCTCGATCGGCGGCTTCCTCAAATGCGACCGTCAAACAGCTTTTCGACGAGGCTAACGCTTACACGAAAAAGAAGTTCGCGGAATTTGAGGCGAAAAAGATCAAATATAGCGAAGCCCTGGAGCAGCAGGCCAACCGTGAAAAGAAACAGCTCGCCGCTAAATACGCGGCTCAGGCGCAGTCACGGACCGATCTGAAAGGCGAGGATTTCTATTATCTCGGCCTGCTGCATTGGATCGCGGAAAATCTGGACGGCACAGCGGAAGGGCTTCGAAAATATGTTGCCGACGCGGGCGCCGTTCCCGAGAAAATCCAAACCGCCCGTTCGCTGATCGCGGTCGTCGACGCCAAACAGGCACGTTTGAATGAAGCGGTCTCGGTCTGGAACGAGTATCAAAAAAGCGAGCCTAAAAAGCTGACCGAAGTTTCGCGAATGGCGAACGAGATCGCGAAGGCATACATTGCAGCAAAGGACCTCGAAAGAGCATTGCCGTTCGCAAACGAAGCTTACAAGGCTTCGAAAACATCGACGGCCGATCCGCAAATGCGTCTCCGCTCGATCGACGAGATGGTCGATTCGGGAATGCTGGTTTTCGAGATATACCGCGACCAAAACAAGACGTCCGATGCCGAGGCTGTTCTCACCGACATGCAGGATTCGGCCGCCAAATTTGCTTCGCCATCCTTTTTCTATTACGCCTCCGACAAGCTGATCAGTTATCAGATCGAAACCGGCCGCAAGCCGCTCGCGGTGGAAACGTACCTGACCGCGCTTTTGAAAGCCAGTAAAGACCTCGTTTTGCAGGGGCACCGAACCGATGCGATCAACCGGCTTAAGGCTCGGGAAAAACAATACAAGCTGCTGATGGAACCCGCTATCGAATTTCTCAGCGTTGGAAGTTGGTTTCCCGGGGAAGCCAAAACGCTGGAATCGTTAAAGGGCAAGGTTGTCCTCCTGGATTTCTGGGCGACCTGGTGCGGGCCTTGTTATGAGGCCTTTCCGCATTTCGCCGATTGGAGCCGCGATCACGGCCCCGAAGGGCTTGTGATTCTAGGCCTGACACGATATTACGGAAACGCCGAAGGAACTGCCGTCGACAAACCAAGCGAGATCGTTTTCCTGAAAGGCTTTCGCGAAAAGCACAAGCTCCCGTACGATTTCGTCGTATTCGACGATCAGCAAACCCAAATGGCGTACGCCGCCACTGCATTGCCCACCGCGGTAATTATCGACCGCAAGGGAAAAATTCGGTATATTGATTCTGGAACCAGCACCACCCGCTTAGAAGACATGCGGCAGATCATCCTGAAGCTGCTCGCAGAAAAGTAGCGCGATGGCGAGAAACGCAGCGAAACCGAAAAAATCGAAGACCCAGTCCTTTTACGACCGCATCGCGGAGATCCACAACATTACTTTAAAGCTCAACGGCTATCGGAAGTCCGTTTCGAAATTCTTGCGCTCGCTCGATCTGAAAGTGGATGAGAATTCCACGGTTCTCGATGCGGGAACCGGAACCGGTTTGGTCACGCTCGGTTTTTACGATGCCGGATTTCGACCTGGGCAAACCGTAGCTCTCGACCTTTCCGAAGGCTCGCTGAAGCTCGCCCGCGACCAGTTTCGAAAGGACAGAAAAACCAAAGGCAAAACGATCGTTCCCGTCCAGGGTAATGTGTTGAGTCTTCCTTTTGAAGATGAGACGTTCGACCTGGTCTTTAGCTGCGGCGTGCTCGAATACGTGCCTCTCGACGAAGGATTGCGGGAGATGCACCGCGTGCTGAAAACATCGGGGAGGCTCGTTTTCATTCCCGTAAAACCCGGCTTCGTCGGCTCCGTCCTCGAGTTTCTCTACAACTTCAAGATCCACCCGCTTGAAAGCGTACGCTTGTCTGCAAAGCGCTATTTCAACATCGTCGGCAACTACAACTTCCCCACAACCGAACCGATCTCCTGGTCAAAAGCGATCTTTCTGCTGGAAAAGAAATGACCTGGCCGCTGATCGTCGCGCACCGCGGGGCGAGCGCACATGCGCCTGAGAACACGCTCGCAGCCTTTCAAATGGCGATTAATGCCGGCGCCGAAGGCGTCGAATTCGACGTTCGGCT
>JAICPV010000369.1 GCA_025929655.1 Pyrinomonadaceae bacterium | reverse complement strand
GGTTTACGTGAATATGCTGCGGTTGGACGAGCTCCATTAGGCCTTCGACGCCGTGCGTGCGGCCGCGGCCAGAATTCTTAAAACCTCCCCAAGGCGTCTGCCCGATTCCGTGGGTGTATAGAACTTCGTTTATGGACACGGAGCCTGCCTCTATCTGCTGGGCCACGCGTTTTCCCTTCGCATAGTCTTTCGTCCAAACGCTTGCTGTTAATCCGAATTCGGAATCGTTCGCGAGCTTTATTGCTTCCTCTTCAGTTTTGAATGTCGCGATCGGAAGCGTCGGGCCGAACGTCTCCTCTCTCATCCCGCGCATTTCGTTGATGGCTCCAGTAATTACAGTCGGCTCGTAAAAGAGAGACGAGGAGACGGGGAGTTGGGGAGACGGGGAGACGTATTCGGATAAGGAACCGATCTCCCTTTCTCCTCCACCCCTCTTCTCTCGCTCCCGCCTGCTTCCGCCGGTCTCGATCTTAGCTCCTTGGCGACGAAAATCTTCCACGTGATCTTCAACGGTCCTCACCTGCCGTTCCGACGACATAGCGCCGATGGAAACGTCCTCGCGATCGCCGCTGCCGACTTTTAATTCGCGCGTCTTTTCGACAATAAGTTTTGTTAATTCTTCGGCGACGTTTTCTTGGACATATAATCGCTCGACCGATGAACAAGACTGCCCGGCGTTGCAGAAAGCTCCCCAAACTGCGGCTTGTGCAGCGAGCTCGAGATTCGCGTCGTCAAATACGATCATCGGATCCTTGCCGCCGAGTTCAAGCACCGTAGAAGTCAAATTCTTAGCGGCCGCCTCGGCGATCTTTTTGCCAGTCGCGACCGAGCCGGTGAACATTATTTTGTCGGGGGCTGCCTCGACCAATGCTGCGCCGGTTCGTCCGTCGCCGGTCACGATCTGAACAAGGTTTTCCGGCGCCCCGGCCTTTTCAAATGCCTCGCCGATCTTCAAACCGATAAATGAAGTTAATTCCGACGGCTTGATCACGACCGCATTGCCTGCCATCACCGCCATAACCGCTTCACCCAACGGAATGGAAAAGGGGTAGTTCCATGCCGGGATGATGCCTACGACGCCCAGCGGGTGGTAATGGACCTTTGAGGATCGGCCAAACAGCGAATAAAGGCCGATACCGACACGTTTCGGCCTCAAAAGCTTTTCCGCGTTGCGGGCAAAATACTGCATCAGATCGAGCACAGGGGCGATCTCCATCGAAAGCGATTCGGCGACTGGTTTACCGGATTCGCGCGACATTAGGCGGGCTGTCTCGTCAATGTCCTCAAGGATAACCTCGCGGGCGCGCATGATCAGCGCCTTTCGCTCAGCGAATGTCGTTATTTTCCATTTGGCAAATGCTTCGCGACCGCGAGCAACAGCAACGCCAATCTCTTCAGAAGAAAAAACCGGAACGCGTCCGATCTCCTCGCCGGTCGCCGGGTTTATGGAAACGATTTCCTCTGCCACTTGAATAACCGCGCTCATAGTTCCGTCCGAACCGCCTGCATAAGCGAGCAGGCCAGGTCGTTATCCACGAAATGCTAAGACACCATTCTCTCGATTACCTTATATGATGCATCAAGCGCTTCGTTGACTTTGCTGCCTTCCGGTCCGCCGCCTTCGGCCATGTCCGGGCGGCCGCCGCCTTTGCCGCCGAGGATAGGCACGAGTTCTTTGATCACATTGCCGGCCTTCACTTTTTCGGTGAGGTCCCCGGAGACGCGGACGATCAGGCTCGCTTTGCCTTCGTCCGACCGGCCAAGAACGACCACGCCGGACTTCAGCCGCGCGAGCAGTGTATCGGAAAGCTGGCGTGCACCGTTCGCGTCGAGGCCATCGACGATCTTCGCCAAGACCTTAACGCCGCTGATGTCGCGTGCCTCGTCTCCGTTTGATGAACTACCCCCGATTGTGCCAGTCGCGATCTTTAATTTAAGTTCATCCATTTCGCGGCGCGTGCGTTTCATTTCTTCCTGCAGGCGCTCGATCGCGGTCGGCAAATTGTCGCGTTGGGTTTTCAACGCTTCGAGGCTTCGGTCGATCAGTATTTCATCTTCGCGGAAACGCTCAATCGCGTCGAAGCCCGTGATCGCGCGAATGCGCCGCACGCCGGACGCGATCGCTTCGTCCGAAGTGATCTTAAAGCTGCCGATGTCGCCGGTTGCGCGTACGTGCGTGCCCCCGCAAAGCTCCTTCGAAAATTCTCCGCCGCCGACGCTAAGCACTCGCACTTCGGAACCGTATTTCTCACCGAACATCGCGACGGCCCCGGAGCGCATCGCGTCTTCGATCGACATCATCGTGGTCGCCACGGGTTCATTCTGAAGGATATAGCGGTTTACGAGATCTTCGACTTCCATCAGTTCAGGCGTCGTCATCGGTTGGTAATGCGAAAAATCGAACCGCAGATAATTCGGTGCTACCACCGAGCCTGCCTGTTTCACGTGCGAGCCAAGGACTTCCTTCAAAGCGGCGTGTACGAGGTGTGTGGCGGTGTGATTCCGCCGCGTCGCATCGCGCTTTTCCAGATCGACGGTTGCAACGACTTCGTCGCCGATCTTGATCGTGCCTTGCTCGACCGTTGCCTTATGGACGATCAATCCGCTCACCGGCGAGAAAGTGTCGTTCACCTTCGCCGCGAATTCGCTGGAAGCAAGCTTGCCGGTGTCACCGACCTGGCCGCCCGATTCGGCATAGAACGGCGTTTTATCGAGAATGATGCTTCCCTGCTCGCCGCTCTTCAACTCCTCGATCTGCTCGTCGCCTTTAAGCAACGCAACAACCTTCGCGTCCTCCTGCTGCGTTTGCTCGTAACCAAGAAAAACATTTGAGCCGGTTTGTTCGAGCAGCTTTGCGTAAACCGGGCTGATCTCGCTTTTCCGCTCGGTCTTTCCGACGCCCGATTGCTGCTGCAGCGCCTGCAAAGCTGCGTCGAAACGCCCGGTAAAATCGTCTTCTTCAAAAATAAGATTCTTCTCTTCCAAATAAACGCGGATCAGATCTCGCGGCGTTCCGTACGTGTCGTAAAGCTTTGCAATTTCTGTGAACAAACGGTTTTCGGAATTCCTGAGAGCTTCCAAATCGAGTTCTCCCAACTTGGAAAGGCCGACAGTCATCGTACTTCCGAAACGCTCCTCTTCGAGCCGTACCATCTTACCGATGAATTCGCGGTGCGTTTCGAGCTCGGGGTATGCGCCGCGCATCTGATCGACGACGAAGTCGCACACCTTGTAAAAGAACAGGTCTCGAAGTCCCAGGTGCTCGCGACCG
>JAICPV010000339.1 GCA_025929655.1 Pyrinomonadaceae bacterium | reverse complement strand
TGCGTCTTTGCGTGAAAGAATTCCGTTCGCGAGCGAAATAGCGAATGTTTGTGTCGGCAGCGATCGATCGTTCACAACGCCGCAACCGGTGTCGGAATTGTCGCCGTGTAATCGTAATTTCGGATGATAGTCCGCGACAGCATCCTTTCCGTGACTCCGGCCGCGCGATCTCGCCAAGAAAGAGAGAAAAAGCGGTTCGGAAATGGGCAAAAACGGTGCGGTTTTCTCCTAAAAACGGTTCGGTTTTTGCTCAATTTGGTTCGGAATTTAGCGTAATTGAAATTCCCGGTCGCAACCGCTCCCGGTACTGACATAGATCTTTCATTCTGACCGAATCGGTCAGTCAGGATGATTCAAAATGCGGTGCCGGTCACGCGGGTAAAATTGGCTAACCTTACCAATCCCAATATTTAAACCAATGGCACGGCTCTTGTTTATAGAGGGCGTCGGCGACGAGCCGCGCAATTTTATCTGGAGCTAATAATGAACACCCCGCAAATAACCAACCTGGTCCGAAAGACGATCGCCTCCCTCCTGATCTTCGCGTTCGTGACCGCAAACGCCGCAACGGCCGTTTTCGCCTCAACGAACGTCCAAACTCCGGCGGCCGCAACAATCGAAACCAACGGACTTACAACCGATCTTACGCAGCTTGGCCGTGAAGGAAGATTGCGCGAGAACCCGAACCTTGAGGCTGAAACGCTTCAGCTCATCAAGGTGTTGGGCGGGAATGGCAGCCGTCAGCCGATGATCCTGGACACGAGGAATGAAATACAGGACGCATTAGTTGAACAGCTCGCGATCCGGATCGCCAATGGAAACGCTCCCGCTCTTTCCGGCAACCGTATTCTCAAGTTGGAAGCTCCCACGCTTTTCTCCCACTCCAGATCCGACAAAGATGCTGAGGCAAAGCTGAACGCGGTCATCGAGGACGCGATCGCGTCAAATGGCAAAGACATCCTTTTCATCGAAAAATTCGCCGGGATTCTCCCCTCCGACGCGTTGAAGATGAAGTTCGCTGCCGCCGCTTCCACGGGCAAGCTGAAGATCATTGCCGGTAACAACTTTGAGGAATACAAGCAGGTCGAGAGCGATCCGCTCGTCGCAAAACTGTTCGAACTGATCAAGTTCGGTGCCGCTCCCGCCGCACCGGCCGGCGTATCGGAGGACAACGCCGCAGCGAACGGTTTCCGCGGCCAGCGGATCGCGCCCGACCTCAAACGAATGATCGCCGAAGATCCGGCGAAGCGTCTGGATATCGTCATTCAGGCTAAGGACGCCGATAACGCGGCGTTCAGATCGATGCTGTCCAGCGGCAGCGCACGGATCGTCGACCGCATCGGCAAGAGCGACACGCTCATCGTGAACATTCCCGCGGGCTCCGTAGAAACACTCGCGGCCAGCGGCACGGTCAATTACCTCTCCCCAAATCGTCAGACGCGCGGCATGGGACACCTTGAGGGAACCTCGGGTGCCCAGTTGATGCGCAATCAGCCGGGAGGCCTTCTCAACCTGGGCTGGAAGCTCGACGGGACCGGTGTCGGTATCGCCGTCGTCGATTCCGGCGTTTTCTCGGCCCACAGCGGATTTCAAAACGGATTGCTCGGTTCGCGCGTAAGGGCGAGCGTCAATTTCACCGATTCATCGAACGGCGACGGTTACGGACATGGAACGCACGTAGCCGGCATCGCCGCAGGTAACCTTGCAAAAGACAATGGCGGATACCGCGGTATTTCGCCGGATGCGAATATCATCAGCGTCAAAGTCCTTAATAACGAGGGTATCGGCCAGACCTCGTGGCTGCTCAACGGCCTGAACTGGATACTTCAAAATCGCAATACGCACAATATTCGTGTCGTAAACCTCAGCCTCGGAACGCTCGCGATCGACAGCTATACGAACGATCCGATCTGCCTGAAGGTCAAGGAACTTGCGGAAGCAGGCATCGTGGTCGTTGCGGCCGCGGGAAATCTCGGACGCGGTGTCGACGGCCAGAAGCTTTACGGCACGATCCATTCGCCGGGCAACAGCCCATACGCGATCACCGTCGGCGCGTCGAACAGCTATGGCACGGACGCTCGCAACGACGATTCGATCACAACATACACGTCACGCGGTCCGACGCGCAGCTTCTTTACGAACGAAGACGGAACGAGGGTTTTCGACAACCTGATCAAACCCGATCTCGTTGCTCCCGGAAACTCGATCGTTTCCTATCGGCCGGGAACGAGCCTGCTCGGTTCGCTCAACCCGGATCTCGTAATGCCGCTGGGATTGCTGGAAACGAACAACGACGGCCTGATGTACCAGAGTGGAACCTCGATGTCGGCTCCGATGGTTTCCGGTGCGGTCGCAATGCTGCTCGAAACAAATCCTAAACTTACGCCGGGGATGGTGAGAATGCTGCTCCAGTACTCGGCGCAGCCGATAGCCGGAGCGAATACGTTCGAACAGGGCGCGGGACAGTTGAACATCGACGGTGCAGTTCGTCTCGCTCGCTCGTTGCGATCGGATGTCGATTTCAATTCGATGGCCAAAGGTGCGTCGATGGTCCCCGGAAACTGGTCGATGCCCAACGCGTCAACCTCGATCGACGGCCATTCATTTCCGTGGGCCCAGCTCGTGCAGTCGAACTATTCGACCATCAGCGGAGCTAACCTCATTTCCAAGTACCAAACGGTTTACAAAAAGCAGAACATCTTCAGCGACGGCATATTGAATTCGAACGGCGCCTTTGCACTCGATACCGCCTATTACACAAGCGGCCTCGCGATCTCGTCAAACATCGTTGAAAGCGACGGCGGTTCCGCGGGCAGCGGACGGACCCTGATGTCGTCGGGGGTACTTGTCGGAGACGGGGTTCTCGTGGGCGACGGCGTGCTTGTAGGCGATTGGTTTATCACGAACGGCGTGCTGATCGGCGATGGAGTTCTGATCGGAGACGGCGTTCTGATCGGGGATGGCGTGTTGATCGGAGACGGCGTTTTGATCGGGGATGGTGTGCTGATCGGAGATGGGGTGCTTATCGGCGACGGAGTGCTGATCGGCGACAAGTCACCGAAAATGGAATGATGACGACCCAACGCAGGACGGTTCCCACTCTCCGCCACTCCGGTGAACAACCTCGTGGCGGAGTTTCTTTATTCTCGCGATTATTTAACGCGTTTGGAGACTTATAAAAGTGCTGGACAACAAGGAACGGCGAATTGGATAATAATAGTTGGCGCATTCCCTCTCTGCCGCGTCGCCAGCCTTCATTAGATCCCGCACCTTCTACCGGATCTGTAAATGTCCATTGGCCAGCCAGCAATTTCTGAAGTCCCGTACCAAACCGAGAACGATCCCGGCCGGTTAAGCCGTGATCTGTCGACGCCGTTCATGCGCGTGGTGATCGCGGCGGGCGCTGTTTGCTTTTGTTGGTCGATAATAAACCTGCCATTTTATTATTTTGACATCACCTTTGCGGCGATAGCAGTTTGCACTTTGGGCTTTGGTTCCCGCGTGACGGTGCGTATCCCGAGGTTCAATTCCAGGATCTCGGCGTCGGACACGCTGATCTTTTTGACGCTTTTCCTCTACGGCGGTGAGGCCGCGGTTGTACTGGCTGCCGTCGACGCCTTTCTTTCCGC
>JAICPV010000497.1 GCA_025929655.1 Pyrinomonadaceae bacterium | reverse complement strand
TCGGCGAATGGCCGTTAGTTTGCGGCGACGACCGGCGAAGCAGGGCTTCTACGCGCGCCAGGAGTTCCATCACCTCGAACGGCTTCGTGAGGTAATCGTCCGCGCCTAGTTTCAGCCCAAGTACTTTGTCGATGGTTTCGCCCTTCGCCGTGAGCATCAGGATCGGCGTTTGTATCCCCGCTCCCCGCAGGTCGCGGCAGACGTCGAAGCCGTTCAACTTCGGGAGCATCAGGTCGAGGATGATCAGACCGAAATCTGAAGACGAAGCGAGGTCGAATCCGGCCTTACCGTCACGGGCGGAAACGACCTCGAACCCTTCGCTGACCAGGCGGTCCGTCAGCGTCAGGATCAGTCCATCTTCATCCTCAACTAGCAAGATCTTCATCTAAACAGCCACCGGCAGTTCGATCGTAAACGTGCTTCCTTTTCCTATCTCGCTCTTCGCGGAAACGGTGCCGCCATGCGCGCCGACAATCTCCTTCACAAGCGAAAGCCCCAGCCCGTTTCCGTGAATTTGCTCGTCGACGACCTCCTTCGCTCGATAGAACGGATCGAATATTTTCGAGAGGTCGCTCTTCGAAACACCGATCCCGCGATCTTCCACATGGACCGCGGCGGTCCCGTTTTCAAACGAGGTCGAAACGCGTACCCAGCGATTACCATTGCTGTATTTCGCAGCGTTCTGGATCAGGTTCTGCACTGCCGAGCCGAGAGCTTCCCGATCGGCCGAGATCGATGGGATCCTGGTACTGAATTCGGTTTCGATCGTAAAACCGCCGTCTCCGAACACCGGGCTGCAGTCGGCGAGACTCGCTTCGACAATTTCGTTGAGGTCGCATTGGGCGAAGTTAAACTTTCTCTTTCCGGAACGAGCTCCGGCAAATTCCAGGATCTGCTCGACCTTCGCGGAAAGTTTTCGACCCTCGTTCTTTATCAACGTTCCGTAGTTTTCGACCTTAACTGCGTCGTTCGCCACACCGTCCGCGAGATTTTCGCCGGCCGAATAGATAACCGCCAGCGGGGTGCGAAATTCGTGCGAAACCGAGGACACGAAATCGATCTGCCGCTGCGCGAATTTCTGCGACCGCATAGCCGAAAAAGCGATCGCGACGATCGAGCCGATCACGAGCAGATATATTGCGAACCCGGCCGCCATCTTCTTGTTTTGCTCTGCGCCGATATACGCGTCGACCGAACCGCTCGTGTGCTGCACGCCGAGCGTCCACCCCTCATCGTCACCGCGGGCGGCGGTGAATACGGCCGTCTTTTTTTGTTTCCCGTCCGTGTTCACAGACAGCGTGAAGGTTTTTGCGGCAGGCGCGTCCGGACTT
Organism: Pyrinomonadaceae bacterium; assembly: GCA_025929655.1. Taxonomy (GTDB): domain Bacteria; phylum Acidobacteriota; class Blastocatellia; order Pyrinomonadales; family Pyrinomonadaceae; genus OLB17. Next base: position 936 of record JAICPV010000497.1, on the reverse strand, counting down.
GGAGCGACGAACGTTCTGCTCTCGATATGCTGGTCCAACACGACGCTCGATTCCTTTGCGGCATGACGCGGGACCGACATTTTGTTCGAGAAGAAGATCATGTTCTCGGGAGCGAATGTGAGCAGCTTTTCCGTCGCATCGCTCTGCGAAATTTCGCCCCCTGTTTGAAACACCGCCGCCTGCGATCCGTCCCGCACATCCAGTTTGAATTCTTCGTTCGGGAAATACTTCGCGGCCAGCTCGGGAAGCATCTGTTCGGTAATAACGTCCCGGTCGAGATGAATGAACAGGTATCCATGGCGTGCCGGCATCTGCATTAACTCTGGCTCACGATTTTCCCCCGGACTGATCCGTATTCGCTCGAAGCTGTGTCCGGCAGAATGGACCGGCAATACCAATGTGAAAGCATCCTGGTAGAAAGGCTTGTAGGTTTTCGCTTCGGAAACCAGCTTCTTGAGCGCGGCAATATTCTCCGGCATTTGCGTCGATGCAAACGTTTTCCCTGCGCGGTCGTAGCGGATACTGGAATCGGATTCGGGCCGCCAGTAGTAGAGGTCTTTGATGATGTCGGGGTACGCGGTCCTGGAGCGCCAGAACTCGTACCGCTCGTTGAATTCGATCCAATCGGACCTCTCCCACGCGTCCGAATCCATCTGAAAATTGAAATATGCGCCCTGTATCTCGCGGTTAAAATCTTCCGCGAATCGCCGCGTGTCCGCCTGGACGCGATTCTGCATTATTTCACGCTCGGCCTCGGCCGCCCTCGACTGCCAGCGATATTGAATTGCGAGGAAAACCGTCAGCAGCAAGATCACGCCGCCGACTATCGGCCATGTCACCCAGGAACGCCTCATCGAATCCAATTCTCCAACGAATCCAATGCCCTGTCTATCGGATTTTGCGACATTTTACATTCTTAACAATTTCTTTGCGTTG
>JAICPV010000051.1 GCA_025929655.1 Pyrinomonadaceae bacterium | reverse complement strand
TTGTCGGTCCGATGTGCTGGTGTTTGGGTGACAGGGCGCATTTCATAAAGCCGCACTTTTGCCCCCAGCGTCGCAGCCTGCCATGCAGCTTCAACTCCCGCCAATCCCCCGCCGACAACATTAACAAAACATTCACTCACGCTGCCGATTATAGCCCAGTTATCGCATGTAGAATGTCGCCTCACACTGAATCGACTCGCCCCCGGAAAAAAGCGATTGACATTAAACAACGTTTAATTCATCATCAAAAGGCGCGCTTTTCTCGCGTGTTCGCCTTTTCTAAACCAGCCTCTACGCCGCTCCCGGCGACCACCCAGATAAATGAATCCGGTCGACTTTAATAATTCGGGCTACGCTTTCTCACCGCTTGACGGGCTCGGCGTCGTGAACGACGAGTACAGCCTCGGCGACAGCATTTTCGCTTCAATAAACGACGCGATCCTGGTCATCGACTCGGAAGCGATGATCGAACGCGTAAATCCCGCAACCTTCGAAATGACCGGTTACTGCGAAGAAGAGTTGATCGGAAGCCACGTGGAACTGCTGACGCGCAACCGGAGTTTTTTCGAACGGATGTTCGCGAAATCGCTGCACAAGAGCATCGCCGGTAACCGATTCGAAATGAAATGCCGTCGGAAGGACGGCAGCCTTTTTCCGGTTTCGGTTTCGACATCGAGCATCTTCGACGCACAGTCGGAATCGCAAAAACTTATCTGCGTCGCTCGCGACCAAACAAAGCGGAAGCGTCTCGAGGCCGAGTCAAGGGCGATCTCGCGTATCATTCACGGAGCCGCCACGACCGCCAACCTCGAAGAATTCTTTCAACTCGTCCACCGCACGATCAAGAAGATCGTTTATGCGGAAAATTTCTTCGTCGCCCTGTTCGATCCGGAAACCGAGATGCTGACGATGCAGTTTTGGGTCGATAAGTACGATCCGATGCCGGCGCCGCTAAGGGTGGGCCGCAGCTTGAGCGCGTACGTTTTCCGGCAGGGGCGCTCGATGCTTTTCACAGATGCCGACGCCAAGAAACTGATCGAAGCCGGCGAGGTCGAGAATGTCGGTACGGATTCACCGATATGGCTCGGCGTTCCGCTCAAAACCCCCGATGGCGTTATTGGAGTGCTGGTGGTCCAGGATTACGAGAATTCGGATACGTACACTTATCGGGATGTCGAGCTTCTCACCTCTGTAGCCGAGCAGATCGCACTTGCCATCGAACGCAAAAAGAGCGAGGAAGCGTTAAAGGTCAGCCAGGAAAGGTTCGAATTGGTCGCGCGCGCGACGAGCGACGCTGTCTGGGACTGGGACCTCACATCGAACGACGTTTGGTGGAACCAAGGCTTTCAGAAGCTGTTCGGTTATAAGGCAGATGAGATCGGTTCAGGACTCGATTCGTGGGTCAGCCGCATCCATTCGGAAGACTCAGATCGCGTCGTAAACGATATTCATCGCCATATCGACAGCGGAAAATCTAATTGGCAGGACGAATACCGTTTTCGGCGGGCCGACGGCACGTACGCTTTCGTGATCGACCGCGGTTACGTCGTATATGACGAAAGCGCAAAACCGCTGCGAATGCTCGGCTCGATGATGGACGTCACCGAGCGCAAATCGCTCGAACAGCAGCTGACGCACCAGGCACTGCACGATCCGCTCACGAAGATCGCCAACCGCGCGCTTTTCAAAGACCGCGTCGACCACGCGCTATCGAAGCTTGCACGCAACAATTCGTCGCTCGCCGTGCTATTCCTCGATCTGGATAACTTCAAAGCGATCAACGATTCTCTGGGCCACGCCGCCGGTGATAAGCTCCTGATACTCGTGGCCGAGCGTCTGCAGGATTGCCTGCGGAGCGCTGATACCGCGGCGCGCCTGGGCGGTGACGAATTCGCAGTGCTTGTCGAACAGATGTACCGATCGGACGAATCGTTGATGATCGCCGAGCGAATTCTCTCCGTATTTCGTCAGCCGTTTGTGATCGAGGGCAAAGAGATCTACGTGGGTACGAGCATTGGTATTGCAGCAAGCTCCAGCGACGCCCTGCAGTCGGAGGAATTGCTTCGGAATGCCGACCTGGCGATGTACCTGGCGAAAAGCCAGGGCAAAGGAAAATTCGTCGTATTCGAACAGAAAATGCACGCGGCCCTGATGGAACGGATCGAACTCGAGGACGACCTGAGACGCGGTATCGAGGAGAAGGAGTTCGTCCTTCATTACCAGCCCATACTTGATCTCGAATCGCAGGAAATGCTTGGCATGGAGGCCCTCGTTCGCTGGATGCATCCGCGCCTGGGAATGCTCAGCCCGATCAAGTTCATTCCCCTCGCGGAAGAAACCAATCTAATTGTGCCGCTTGGCGACTGGATATTGGTGGAAGCGTGCCGTCAGGTTCAGGAATGGCGCGACGAGAACGGTATCGACGTTTCCGTAACCGTAAATATTTCCATTCGTCAGTTTCAACAGGCGGAGCTTGTGGATATGGTCAGCCGGGCCCTAAGAGAGTCGGGGCTCCCGCCCAAATCGCTGATTCTCGAGATCACGGAAAGCTTCATGATGCAGGACACCGAAGCTACGATCGCGAAACTACACGAGCTGAAGAAGATCGGTGCCCGGCTTGCGATCGATGATTTCGGAACCGGTTACTCAAGCCTCAGCTATCTGCAGCGGTTCCCGATCGATATTTTGAAGATCGACAAATCGTTCATCGACAAACTCGGCCAGGGCAGCGAAGGCAATGCCGTAGCACGCGCGATAATAATGATGGGGGATTCATTGAACCTGAAAACGATCGCCGAAGGGATCGAGAACAAAGGACAGATCGACCAGCTGCAGATATTGGGATGCGAGGCCGGCCAGGGATTTCATTTTGCAAAACCGCTGACACCCGGGGACATGGATGAATTCCTAATGAAAAGGCGGGGACGAATGCCTCTTTAAGGCAACCCGTTTACGCCCGCATACCGCGAAGAAACTTAACAACCAGGCGCAGAATGAGAAACTGGAAGAAGATAACTGCCGACACGCGGATAACGATCGGAAGGATCTCGCCGTAGAAACCGTCGTAACTTACCTTTGTAATGACGATGAAGTAAACCGTCGCCTTCCAGATCGAGAACGGAACGCCTTCGACCAGCATCGAATAAAAGATCCTGATACCAAAACCGAGGACGATCATACCGATGGGCACGCCGATCGGACCGTAATTCCTCAGCAGATCGCCCATCGCGGTAAGCGAAAGCCCGAATCCGCCGTGGTCGAAGTACAGCTCGTTATATGAGTAATTGTCCGCTATTATCGGTTTGTCCTTCCAAATAATGCGCGGGATGAGCGCCGTCCATGTGTAGGTCCAGATGCTGTTGTCCAGTCCGTACGCCGCTTCGTAAGGCGCCAGCGCTTCGTAATTTGACACGACCACCGCGAACGCACTGACGATCTCGAGCCTGTCAGCCAGCAGAGCACCCGAAGCGGACAGTTCCTGCAGCGGGTCGGAAGTGCCGAATTTGCCAAGCGATTCGGCAGCGAGCGAACCGTATTCGGTGACGGACACCCGGTCGTGATGGCCCTTCAGTTCGCGGAATTTTGTGCCGTAGAAGGTCCCCGCGATCAGGCACACCAAAAGTGCGCCTGCAAAAACGGCCCAGTGTTTAGCGCTCACCTTTCGTTTCGCAATGACGAATGCGCCTATGCCGAGCACCGCGAAATAAAGCAGACTGCTACGTCCGCCCTGGATTATCAGCATGAAGACCGCGGTTACCGATTGAACGGCAAGAACCACGGCGTGCAATACGTTCCATTTCTCTAACTTAAAAAAAGCGACCCATAATAGAAATGACGAAGTAGGAAGCAGCGTTGCGAGGTACGATACCATGCTGCCCGTGTCGCCGTACTCGATGTCTCCGGCCTGGTATCCGATCTGGCCGAATTCGAGAGCGATGATGTTTATGCAAAATGCAGCGGCGAGGCAAAACACGCATGACAGAATGATCTCTGTCGGGGTGAAATCCCACGCCGGCAGCTTCGTCGAAAGGAAGTTGCCGATCGCCTTCGCTTTCGGAATGAAGTACCCGACTGCCAGCCCCGCGAACCCCACCATTATATAAAGGAAGGTGAGCGGGAAGGTGTATTCGGGATCCACGACGTAATTGAGGAAATAATAATTCGAAAGCCCGAAGGTGAGGCTCCAGCCCCCCAAAAAAAACATCGGGAAAAAATACGTCAACGCCGCGTAAACCAGCGGATTAGTGAAATTAAGCTCGTTTTTCGACTTTAGTATCAAGCAGGGAACGATCACCACGATACCGGTCGCGATCACCCATGGGATAAGGTACGGCCGCTCGATGTTTACCGGGAAATTATCCGTCCCCAGGAACAGCGCGAAAAGGCTCAGTGCCCCTACCGTCATGAGTCCGAACGCTATCAAAAGAATGGCGGTATTGCGGCTCGGGCCTTTGGCTGAAACAGGGATTTGATGGCTGAATGCGTCGAACATTAACGTAGACTATGATACAGCGGATGGGCTAATATTGCAGGAAAATGACTGAATAGGCGACGGATTCAGTTTCGCGCAGTAACCTTTTTCGGGTGAGATGCGTCTTACGCTTAAACGTCACAATCGGCCCTGATGCGGTGTATTCCATTTGTGACAAATTAATTTTTGAGATGCCCTGCGGTCAAAACGCCGTGTTGATAAATTCCGGCTGGAGTAATTCACTCGCTTTTCGGGAGCCTTTTTGGCTCCTTGAACCGCTTAAGGCATCTTTTTCCGCTCCCTGTGCGTATCAAAACCGTTTCTAAGGAGGATGGACCATGTCCCGTGCTGTTTTATTGACCTGCATCATCTGTATCGCCGCAATTGCCGCTTTTTCGCAAACGGCCGGGAGACCCCGAGCGACCGGCACGCCGACTTTGAAGAACGATACGCCGGGCGGGCAAAAAAAGGCTCCTGCGATCAACAATGGTGCGAAACCGCCCGCCTCAAATAAGCCGATCAAGGAAGAGGAAGGTGTCTACACGGTCGATACGAATCTTATCTCGACGCCGGTTTCCGTTCTCGACCGCAACGGCCGGTTCATCCCGGGATTAAAGAAAAAGGATTTCAAGATCTTTGAAGACGGCATCCTGCAGACGATCGATACATTTTACTCCTCTGAAATGCCGTTTACGGTGGTTTTGATGATCGACGTCAGCCCGTCGACGCGGTACAAACTTGATGACATTCATTACGCCGCGATCACGTTCGTGAACCAGCTGCGCCCGTCGGACCGCGTGATGGTGGTGGCTTTCGATCAGCGGGTCAAGATCCTCTCCGAACCGACAACCGACAAAAAGGAGCTTTACGGAGCGATATACAAAGCGCAATTCGGCAGCGGGACAAGCCTCTACGACGCCGTGGATTTCGTTTCGAATTTAGATCTGGTGACGGCGTCGGGGCGAAAGGCGATCGTGATCTTTACCGATGGCGTGGACACTACATCGAGGCGCTCAACTTACGAAAGCACCGTCGCCGGGATCGAAGAGATCGATGCATTGATCTACCCGATCCGCTACAACACGCAGGCGCCGAACACATTGCCGAATATGGGTATCGATCCGTCGATCTTCGCTCAATTGCCGCAGGCTGCTCGTGAGCTACTTGCACGCAGCGCGGCAAGGAATGTGGGCCGAGGACAGAGCGAGGCCGAGTATCAGCGCGGCAAGTCCTACCTGGAAGCGCTGGCGATGACCAGCGGCGGACGCGCCTTCGAGGCGGATTCGATCCAGAATATGGAAGCCTCGTTTTCGGGAGTGGCGGAAGAGCTCAGGCGGCAATACTATGTCGGGTATTATTCCAATAACGAGGGACAACCCGGCGACCGGAAGCACATAAAGGTGCAGGTACTTCGTCCGAAGGTTGTCGTGAGGTCGAAAACGACCTACATCGTAAAGGAAAAGGAAGATAAACCCGCCGAACCGATAGTTTCGGCACCGACGACCGAATAATGCTTAAAAAAAGGCAGGCGGACAGCCTGCCTTTTTATGTGAAACCTCATTTTCCTTGCGCACGTATCCAGTTCCGGATAACATTTCTACAAATTTCAATTCGAAACGGTAACGGCACGAACGTTAAGTTCATGCCGTACTTTCCGTACAAGAAACGAGGAAAAAACCATGCGCTTCGCCGACCCGATTAGAAAGATCTTCGCGATCATGATGATGGCCCTGCTATCGATGCCTTTTTCCGCATTAGCTCAGGACGAAAAGAAAGAGGCCGAGAAAAAGGACGAAAAGAAGGATGAGAAAAAACCCGAAACGCCGCCGCTGCCATTAAAGGCAGAGAAAACGATCAAGTTTTCGACAAACGAGGGCACGTGGATGTCGCTCGACGTCTCCCCGGACGGGAAGACGATCGCATTCGACCTGCTGGGCGATATTTACACAATGCCGGTCGGAGGCGGCGACGCCAAGAAGATCCACGGCGGCATGTCGTTCGAGAGCCAGCCGAAATATTCGCCGGACGGCTCGCATATCGCGTTCCTCAGCGACCGCAGCGGCAGCGAAAATGTTTGGCTGATGAAGGCTGACGGCGGCGACGCAAAAGCCGTCACTACCGGCCCGAAGGCAATGTATCTGTCGCCGAACTGGACGGAGGACGGCAATTACATTATCGTGTCGAAATCGGACCAGTCGATCGGCACGTTCTACCCCTTCATGTACCATAAGGAGGGCGGATCGGGCGTCAGCATCGGCCCACCGGCACCGCCGCTTCCCGGCCCTGGTCAAGCCGGACCGTTCCCGCCGCGGATGAATCACATGGGCCTCGTCGCTTCGCCGGACGGCCGTTTCATTTACTTTTCGCAGCGTTCGGGAGCTTTCAATTACAACGCTCAATTCCCGATCTGGCAGGTATTGCGTTTCGACCGCGATACCGGTGAAACCTCGCGAATTACAAATGCCCAGGGCAGCGCGATGCGGCCCGTGATCTCGCCCGACGGCAGGAGCATGGTCTACGCGACGCGCTACGGGACGAAAACGGCTTTGCGGGTCCGCGACCTCGTAACCAACCAGGAACGCTGGCTGATCAACAACGTCACCCGCGACGACCAGGAATCGCGCGCGACCCGCGACACGTTTCCAGGTTACGACTTCATGCCAGACGGGCGTTCGCTGGTCGTCCCGATCAACGGCAAGATCGCGAAGGTCGATTTCGCGAGCGGGCAGGCAACCAATATTCCGTTCAACGTGAACGTCGAAATGGAAGTCGCCCCGCGTGCTTATTTCAAATACCGCGTTCCGGACGATTCGACGGTCGAGGCAAGGCTTATTCGCTACCCGACCGTTTCGCCGGACGGCAAACGGGTCGCCTTCACTGCTTTCAGCAAACTGTATGTAATGGACCTTCCGTCCGGCACACCCAGGAAGTTGACGGATAACGGCGACGGTGAATTCATGCCGGCCTGGTCCCCGGACGGCAGGACGATCGCTTACGTCACATGGACCGGAAGTAAAGGCGGCAACATTTATTCCGTTTCGGCGGACGGCGGTGTTTCACGGCAACTGACGAATGTGCCAGCCTATTATGCCTACCCGACGTATTCGCCGGACGGCTCGAAGGTCGTCTTCATTACCGGCGCGGTCGACGACCAGCTTTATGCCGATATTCGCGAAGATCATCAATATTCATCGCCGGAAGAGGAAATGCTTCACAAAGGCGACGTTCCTGGGCGTGAAGTTACGGGATCCGCAAGCTCGACCGGTACCGACCTGAAATATATTCCCGCTTCCGGCGGTACGATGGTCCACATTGCTCCGGCGCAAGGGCGTCTGCCGCATTTTTCGAATGATCCAAACCGAGTTTATCTGACCAGCGGCCAGGGCTTGTTCTCCATCCGACTCGACGGCCACGACCGCCGTGTCCACGCTCGTGTGACCGGCAAGGGAACACCGCCGCAGCAGCCGGCCGCAGGTACGGTGCGCATCTCTCCGGACCGAAGTCGAGCCTTCGTCGATCTCCAGGGGAAGCACTATCTTGTAACGCTTCCGCGTTCGGGGCGTGAGACCGTGAATATAAGCCTCGCGAGTCCGACCGCGAATGTGCCGGTCAAGAAGATGTCAGTTTACGGCGGCGATTACCTTGAATACGCGCGCGACGGCAAATCCGTAACCTGGTCCTGGGGCACTAAACTGTTCCGCCAGGCCATCAACGAAGACAAGCCTCAGGAATTCGACATAAAGGTAACGATGCCGCGTCATCGTCCAAAAGGATCAGCCGTTCTCACCAACGCGCGCGTCGTCACGATGAAGGGCAATGAGGTAATTGAGAAGGGCGACGTTGTCGTAACGGATAACCGCATCGTGGCGGTCGGCCCGGCGGGTAAGGTGACGCGGCCCGCGGGCGCGAAAGTGATCGATGTTGCCGGCAAGACCATCGTTCCCGGCTTCGTCGACATCCACGCTCACATGTGGCCGCCGCGCGATCTGCATCAATCGCAGGTGTGGCAGTATCTCGCCAACCTCGCCTATGGAGTCACGACCACCCGCGACCCGCAATCGGCGACGACCGACGTTTACAACTACGCCGATCTCGTCGAAACGGGCGATATACTTGGGCCTCGGGTGTTCACGACCGGTCCGGGCGTGTTTTCCGGCCTGAGCCTCGACGATAAGGATACAGCCTTTAACTACATCAAGCGTTACCGTGACGCATACAAGACCGACACGCTCAAGCAGTACGTTGTTGGCGACCGCAATGTGCGACAGTGGGTCGCTATGGCTTCGAGCGAATTTAAGATCACGCCGACCACCGAAGGCGCGCTCGACATGAAGCTGGACCTCTCGCAGATGATCGACGGCTACACCGGCCACGAGCACAGCCTGCCGCTGCAGCCGATCTACAACGACGTCGTTCAGTTCATGGCACAGCACAAGGTCTATTACACGCCGACGATCCTTGTCGCCTACGGCAGCCCCTGGGTTGAAAACCATTGGTTCCAGACCACCGACGTTTTGAAAAACCAAAAGGTCGCGCGCTACATTCCTGCCGAACTGGTGAACGGGATGATGCGTCGGCGTCCGCAGTGGTTCGCGCCCGAGGAGTACAACACCGGGAACGGCAGCATCGCTAAGGGCGTCGCAGACATCGTCAAAGCCGGCGGCCGTGCCGGAGTCGGCGGGCACGGTCAGATGCAGGGCATCGGCGTTCATTGGGAGATCTGGAATATGCAGTCGGGCGGAATGTCCAACCACGACACGCTGAAGGTCGCAACGATCTTCGGTGCAGAAGCCATCGGTATGGACCAGGACCTCGGCTCGCTCGAGTCGGGAAAGCTCGCGGACCTGATCATTCTGGATAAAAATCCGCTTGACGATATCAAGAACACCAACACGATACGTTACGTGATGAAGAACGGCGAACTCTTCGAAGGCGACACGCTCAACCAGGTGTGGCCCGCGCAAAAGCCGCTCGGCACACAGTACTGGTGGAATATGGGCCCCAAGGATAATCTGCCCTAGGCGCTCGTCGTGTCCGTAGCCCGCACGAAGTAAGGGCTTGATGTTACTCTGGGAAAATGCCTCGCTTCGGCGGGGCTTTTTTCATTCTTGCAAATCGTTCGATGGGTTATGGCAAAATCATTCTGATGGCCGAGTTTCCCGAACATGTCGCGGACGTACTGCCCGAGAGCAAAACGAAGCTCGAAAAGCCGAAGCTGTATAAAGTTTTGCTCCACAATGACGATTTCACCACAATGGAATTCGTCGTTTTCGTACTTGAATACGTTTTTCAACGCTCGGAAGCGGAAGCGTTCTCGATAATGCTGAAGGTCCACAACGAAGGCGTCGGCGTCGCCGGCATTTACCCGCACGACATCGCCTATATGAAATCGCACAAGACGATGAACCTTGCAAAGGCACGCGAGTATCCCCTGCTTTGTACGTTGGAGGAAGAATGAGATGAAACTCCGTCTTCCGAATTCAATCTATCTGGTTGTCATATTTG
>JAICPV010000280.1 GCA_025929655.1 Pyrinomonadaceae bacterium | reverse complement strand
GGCCAGTCGGGAAATCCCTGTCCAAGATTCACCGCGCCGTATTTAACGGCTTCGCGGCTCATTTCGCGGATCACGGATTCCGTGAAGGAAGCTGCTTTAAGGGAAACGTGCGATCTGGAAAGTTTGGATTCAAAGCTCATTTATACTTACCCGGATTCTAGCGCAGCTTATGCGGTTCTCGCGCGTAAACCTCGGCGAGCTCGGGTTCTCGCTCAGCAGGCCTCCGCACCTTTCTCCAAAGTAAGTTGATGTAAAAAAGAAAGAATGCTGCAGCGCCGGCGAAATGCGACGGTCCGGTACGACGAAGCTGGCGGAATTGATGGATCAGGTTGTTCCCGTGTCGCTGGTCGACGAACAAAGCGTCTAAAGCCTTCCGCCACCCGAGCGAAAATACGCTTCGCGGAGGATCGTTCGGTTTGCAGAAAACGCGGGCCCGCGGCTCGATCAACAGTTTCCAGCCGCCTTTACGAACGCGCGCGGTAAACTCCGCATCGCCGTATTGAGCAGAGATCCTGGGATCGGGAAACCCGAAAAGATCGAAAACCTTTTTCGGATAAAGAACGCAGTTGCCGACGATCACCTCTACGCGAAACGCCTCCGCGGGAACGGTCCATACGGTTTGCTGCGTGCGGTGCTGCCACCCGCCGCGAATAGTTTTCCAAAACGGTGCGACCTGGAAAACTCGATGGGGCTGGTCCCACAATAGCAGGAGCGCTCCGACAACCGACTCCGTGTTTCCCTCCGCGCATTCAACCAGCGCCCGAACAGCCTTCGCATCGAAGATCGAGTCGTCGTTGAAGCAAAGAATGTAGTCCGGATCTCTCTCCAGTGCGGCCGCGATACCGAGATTGGTACCGGCCGTATACCAAAGGTCACCATCGCCCTGAATTACCTGAACATCCGGAAATTGCTCGCGGATCGCGGCGGCGGTACCGTCTGTTGAACCGTCGTCCACCACAATGATGTGAGTTTTAAGTCCGGTCCGGTCTATGCGGGAGAGGCTGCGAAGACATTGGAGGGTGATCTCGCGGCGATTGTGAACCGGCGTTACGAGCTCGACACGCTTCGCGTTCATTTCGCCATCTCGGAGATGCAACGGTCAACGGATTCGGCTGCTTTCAGCGTGGGTTCCCAACCGAGCACATTCTTTGCCTTCGTCACGTCGGGGATGCGTATTCGCACGTCGTCATCGAACGACATTTTGGTTTGGAAACTGAGGCCGCCATTTGAGCTGATCAAACCGTGCGTCTTCGCACTTCCGTAGATCAGGTTCGCCAGGTCTTTCATCGTGATCGGCTCGGGATTCCCAAGGTTGAATGTTTCATTCTCGGCTCGCTGATCGAAGGAAAACTCAGCAATACCGCGTGCGACGTCGCCGATCCATGTGAAGCAGCGGATCTGTTCGCCGTCGCCGATGATCGGCAGGTCCGTCTGCTTTTCAATAATGATGTTCCTGATATAGTCAGCGAAAACGTGACTCGTCCCCAATTCCTTTTCGCCCTTTTCATGCGGCGTGATGATGTTGAACGGGCGCCAGATCGTGTAATCGATTCCGTACTGTCGATGGAATGCCTTCGTCAGCCGTTCGCCGACAAGTTTGCTAAGCCCATAATCGGTAGATGGGATCAGCGATTCATCGACATCCTCTTCACGGCTCGGGTGCGATCGGCAACGCTCGTACACCATTGACGAGCTGATGTAGATCATCTTCCCGACGTCGAAGCGGACCATACTGTGCAGGATGTTCTGGTGAAGCGCGATGTCCTTCGACAAGATATCCGCCGGGTACTTGTGAAATCCACCCACGCCGTAGATCAACGCGGCGGCTTGCATCACGGCGTCAACATCTTTAACTACCGATTCGACAAAATCGATGTTAGTGAGATCGCCCCGGACGAATTCGTATTCGCGTTCCCGATCGATCTCGCCATATCGCGCGAAATTATCGACGCCTTTGACGGCGTGCCCCTTTTCAATCAGGAGCGGAATGACCGCCTGCATAAGCGAGCCTTCCGAGCCGGTAACCAAAACTTTCACTTTCGCATGCCCTCGAAAACTGTTCTTTCGTATCTGTTGTTGTCGTCGACGATCGCCTGAAAAAGGTCGATCGATAGGCCTTGATCTTTCGCAAAGGCGGCGATCGCACTAGTATCCTTCGGCAGGCACATTCCGCCAAAGCCGCGCAGATTCTCGTTGCAGTCCAGGTACTTATCGAAAATATGGTCGCGCTGCACCATAGCGTTCTTCACGGCGCTGTAGTCCGCGCCGGTTCGCTTGCAAACCTCGTAAAAAGCATTTGCAAAAGTGATCAACGTCGCGTTGTAGACATTATTGAAATACTTCGCGACCTCGGCCTCGGTCGGCGACATTTTGATGAATTTTCGAGGGTAATGTCCGTGCGAGGTTTTTATCGCTTCGAATACTTCATCCGAATCGGTCCCGACCACGCAAACGTCATGATTATCGGTGAAGTCCACGTACGCTGCACGCTCGCGGAGAAACTCAGGCACGTGACAGATAACGGCATTCGGAAACCGTGATCTGAGCTTGTCTGTCGTTCCCGGGGCGACAGTCGATTTAACAGCGATGATCCCTTCATAATTGTGTTTCTCGGCAAATTCCGCAATGACGCCTTCGATTATTGAAGTGTCGCAATGCCCGGTTTCAGTTTGCGGCGTTGGAAGGCAGAGATATACGATTGCCGTATCTATTACGTCTGAAAGACTGCCGCCATTCTTGATATCGAAAGCGGTTATGTTATGGCCAAGGCGTTCGAGTCCGTATTTCACTGCCGACCCGACGATACCCAGGCCGACGATACCTATTTTCATAAAACGCAGGTGATTAAAAAAAAATACGGCCACGACCTTCCCAACTGACGGGGCGTATTCTGAAGCCAACTCAACTATAAGCGTTTGTCTTTGGCTCTTCAAGCCGAATGGAATAACCGTTATTCATCGGATAAAGACACGGATCAGCTACGTATATAAGGGGCAAACTCCGAAAGTTTCTTTGAATCAAAGAGAAGATAAGTTATTCTAAACATTACGTTTTTTGCCGGGGTTATCTTTACCATGTGTTCCATTAAGTATTTGTCTGTATTGATATTTGCGATCTTTGTCAGCGGGATCTGCGCCCAGGATCCGGCAATCTCCACTGAAACGCCGAAAGGCTATATGCTGGGGCCCGGCGATGTGGTGGCCGGTAAGGTGCTTGGTGAGCCTCAGTTCGATTTCGAGGCTACGATCGATGCCGACGGCAAGATCGAGATCCCGTTTGTGGAAAAACCTGTTCACGCGAAATGCAAAACCGAGGGTGAGCTCCGAAACGAAGTGACCGAACTTCTAAAGAAGTACCTGAAGACCCCACAAGTCAGCCTCCGCGTGACTGCCCGAAACAGTAGGCCTCCGGTGACCATTTACGGCGAGGTGCGATCGCAGGGGAAATTTGACCTTACGCGTCGTATGTACCTTCTCGAATTGATCGCTTATTCGGGCGGTGAAACGGAAAAGAGCGGCGGTATGGTTCAGGTGTTCCGTCCGCGGCCGCCGATTTGTGCAGAGCCCGGTCAGACGGACTGGGGTGCGACATCGGCCGACGGATCGAGCGTGCCCTCGAGAATGTACAGTCTCGCTTCGCTTAGACAGGGCCGCGAGGAAGCGAATCCGGAGGTGTTGCCGGGCGATATTATCGTCGTTGGGAAGGCGGCGCCGGTATATATAACCGGCGAGGTTATCAAGCCCGGCGAAATGAATATACCGGAGGGCGGCCTTCCCTTGATGCAAGCCGTCGCGATGGCCTCGGGCATGAATCGCGAAGCGAAGACCAAAGAAGTAAAGATCTATCGCAGGAAACCGGGCTCGTCGGAGCCTCAGATCGTTGCCGTCAACTACGACCAGATCCGCAAAGGTCGGCAGAAAGACGTTATGCTAGAGCCTTTTGATATCGTCGAGGTCGGAAAGGCAAATAAGAGTATCGGGCAGATCTTTATGGAACTTTTAACGGGTTTACCCGGAAGGATCCCGATCCCGATCCGGCCGCTTTGATCAAGGTTGGATACCGATCGGCATTCGCGGGTTTTAGTCTTCCGAATAAAGCCTATCGATCAAGTCTTTATACTTTTCATCGATCACGCGTCTTTTTATTTTTAAAGTCGGTGTCAACTCTCCGCGATCGACTGAAAACTCATTTTCAAGCAGCGCGATCTTCTTC
>JAICPV010000420.1 GCA_025929655.1 Pyrinomonadaceae bacterium | reverse complement strand
GATCTTCGAGAGTGATCTCCGCTAGTCCGAGAATGCTTGTCAGCGGCGAGCGAACGTCGTGCGAAAGCCTGCGAAATGCGTTGCGAAGTTCGTTTAGATCCTGTTCGTTCATGATCGGCGAATTGGTCCGTGGAAAAGTGCATACTTTGCCCTTTTCCGGCAAAACCATGATAATACCAATTTGCTCCTACAGGGAACGGGATGAAGTTTTTGACCGATCTTCGGCTCTTGTTGATCGCCGTATGGCTTGGTGCCGCGGTTTATTTCATCGGCGTGGCGCAAAGTGCGTTCACCATCCTGCCGCAACGTGAGCTTGCCGGGATGGTCGTAAACCGCACGATCGCGATCCTGAATTTTTCGGGACTCGGAATATTCCTGTTCCTTGTTCTGACATCGTTCGTCCGGGGCGCGCACAGGCGCATTTTGCTGTGGGCGGAACGCGTTTTGCTTTTGATCGCGGGTGCAGCATGCGCGGTGGGGCAATTCGTTTTCGGCTTTTGGATCGCGATGAAGCGTGTCGAGATCGGGCGGCCGATCGACGAGCTCGCGGCGGATGACCCGCTGCGGATCCAGTTCAACATGCTCCACGAATATTCGGTGTGGACTTTAATGGTCGCTATGGCCGCGGCATTCCTGGCATTTTGGATCGTCGCAAATCGAAAGTCGGCGACCAAAAAAGACTCTGCGTCGACGCCGTACAATTTTGAGAAGGAATTCAAAGTATAAAGATGGAATTAGTTGAAAGGCCGGGCGAATTTGTGGCGAAATTTGCGCGCTGGAACGCGAACCATAAGCTGGTCGGCTACCCATTTGTCACCAATACGAATTCCGTTCTGACGCCGGTACGTCGGGCACTTCCGATGTTGAACCTGGCGCTGATCTCGTCCGCAGGGGCCTTTATCGACGGGACTCAGCCCTTCGACATCGAATCTCGCGACGGTGACATGACCTTTAAAGAGATCCCGCGCGAGGTCGCGGCGAACGATCTCCGATACGCTG
This sequence comes from Pyrinomonadaceae bacterium, assembly GCA_025929655.1. GTDB lineage: Bacteria > Acidobacteriota > Blastocatellia > Pyrinomonadales > Pyrinomonadaceae > OLB17. Next base: position 1,864 of record JAICPV010000420.1, on the reverse strand, counting down.
CGAAGGGTTACGATCCGGCGGCCGTGATTTCCGACCGAAACTCGCAGATCCCGATCGACCGTTTAACCGAATACGAGGGCAGCCTGGTGATCGGCAGTTTGAACGAGTGCTGGTGGAGCATTAGCAGCTATACGCCTAACGCTGTTCGGGTTGCAGAGGAGATCGCGCCGGCTCTCTCCGAACGTCTTCATCGTTATGAAGTTCAAGCCGCACTTTTGATCCCCGCCTCCCCGCTTTGCCACCAGACAATGGGAATACTGGCCCGCGGTATCGAGGACAGCGGTATCCCGACGTTGGTGATCTCGGTGGACAAGCTCGCATCCGAGCGGGTCCGTGCTCCACGAACCGCTTATTATATTGGTGAGTTCGGCTCGGTCGCAGGCGGGCCGAATTGGCCCGAACATCAGTTACGGGTGCTGGATGAATCGCTGCGCTGGATGGAAACCTTCGACCAGCCCGGTATTAGAAAACTTGCTGTCGAAATTGAAAGCAAGGTAGAGGCCGTTCGCGGCGAGCGGTGATTATTATGCACCGGCCTGCCACGTTTTGATCCAGTCGATCGGGTTGACCAGCATCACGATATTCAACAAAAAGCTGTCGCGTATCCAAACGAGCAGAACCAGTTCCACTGCGAAAAAGAAAACCAGCGACCTCCACATTCCCAATTTTGCCGCGACCCAAAACCCGAACATGCATGCGCCCAGATCGCCGACGGAATTGGCGACCGAATCGCCGAAGTAATCCAGGGCGGCCGTATTCTCGCGGTATTTCTCGATAATAAAATCTGAATTCTCCAGGATCTCCCAGCCCGCCTCGGCGGCCGCGGCGATCGCCAGCTGCCAATACGGCGCGATCCGTTTGAACAAAAGTCCTGCGATCCAAAACGCAAGGATACCGTGCAGGATATGCGTGAAAGTATAAGGATCCAGCAGATGCTGCGAGGTATGACTGCTGTTCCATGCGTCATTGATGTAAAGCCAAAGATCGCCCGATTTGCACCACCATATCCGCCCGTCCAGTCGCAATACCAACGCCATTACTCCCGCGATAACCCCGCAAACGATCAGTGGCACAACCTTCAGCTGATATTCCTGTTCTCTTGATTCAATTTGATCGTCCATTTCTCAGCGTCTACGCCCGATGCCTTGACACGAGCGGACACGGAAAAGTATATTCTGAAATTCGGCCTTTTTCAGAAAACCCGGCTTTTTCTCACATCCAAGCCGCCCTAGCTCAGTTGGTAGAGCATTCGATTCGTAATCGAAAGGTCGTCGGTTCAAATCCGACGGGCGGCTCCATTTAGGACGAAAATCTTTAAGAAAATTGAGCTCGAAAAACATGCGGCCGGTGGACCGCGCCGTTCCGGCTCAAACAACGTGCGGTCGTCGGCGTGGTTATTGAATGCGATGTTGCCTGAGGTTCGATAAGAGTTCATGCTTTCAACATTGTCGTGCAACAAGACCACAAAGATCGGTTGAGCGAATCCGATCTGTGGCCCGGTAGTTGTGCTCTATTGACGATCCGAATGCGTGCTTTGAAAACATCCAGGCGGCGATTAGAATTAGATTTTTATCTTCCGACAGGAGCATATCGATGGTCGATCTAATTCCAAGCCCGGAATCCGTAATGGAGATCCTTCAAAAGACGGGTGCGTACCGCAAAGGGCATTTTGTCTATCCCAACGGCAAGCACGCATCGCATTACTTTCAGATGCCGCTCGCTTTTCGTTACTACGACAATGCAAGGATATTGTCAGTCGGGCTAAGCCGCCTTTTCCGAATGGAGAAAGCGATCTCGAGCCGGCTGCCCAAGGTTTCCGTTATCAGCCCTAGCCCCGGCGGCATCATGGTTGCGTTCGGGGTTC
>JAICPV010000018.1 GCA_025929655.1 Pyrinomonadaceae bacterium | reverse complement strand
CGATCGAAACCAGCGCGATCTTGATGTTTTTCCCGTCTTCTTTCATATACATGTACGCCTGCTCTCCATCCCGCGAACGAACGTTGAATACCGACCTCCATTCCGGCCCGAACGAGCTTCGCATCACGCTCCGCATTTCTTTATCGAAGGTCTCTTTGGAAACTTTCAGATCCTCGAAAAGCGTGATATTGAAACTCTTGACGCCAGCGGGACGGACGACCTTGACGGCCGCGCGGGCGAGCCACATGAACGGGACCGAAACCTTCTTAGCGGCGTATTTCGACTTGAAATGTTTTGCGATCGCTTCGTGTTCGCCCGGTTTTGCGAGTGCAGAAGGCGCCGCCACGGCGAGGAAAACGGCCATGAGAGTCGATACGAGCAATAGTCTTCTATTCTTCAACACCGTTCTGTCCTCCTTTTAGTTTTTTATTCTCGGGGCGGGTTTTTCCATATCTATATCGATCTTCGGGATATTCATTCGTCCTCCGAGTTCGACAAGCGCTTCGATATCGACCGGGCCGATCACGTTTACGACAGCGACGCTTTTAGTATCGGAGATCACGACCGCGACACCGCTCATGACGCCGCCGCTGAACATCGTAAAAACATCGACCTTTTGGTTGTTGCGCTTGCTCCGGACATTTGCAAGCCGTTCCCAGCCGGGGGCATTCAATTGAGCTCGAATTTCGTCAACATCCGCGATGTTGTATTCATTCTCCCGGTCGAAGTTGTAAACGCGTACATAGATCGCCTTCAAACCCGAAATAGCCTCAGCAACTTTTGCGGCTTCAGCGTCGCCCGCCTTCGCCATTACGCGTTTCCCGAGGTCGATCAACTTTCCGTCGATATTGACCTCGACGACATCGCGGGCTTTGCTTTCGAGCCCGGCAAGTCCATCGAGATTTAGCCTCGCGGGGTCCTGCGCGGAGACGGCGATTACGACGAATAGTAAGAAAGCACTTATGGATCCAAATTGTTTTGCGATTGTTTTCATATAACACTCCGAGTCATTTGTGATTGCGGACTGATGTTTTATCTAAATCTCCGTTTCGGTCGATCGTGTCCTGCACTACCTTGAGTTTTGTTCCCGCGATCGATAGCGCCAGCATCAGACGGTCGTATGCATATTTTTCTTCGCTGGTCAGGTTCATTGCCGTTAGCAATTCGGACGGGTCGGCCTTTGTCTTTTTCGACCGGTAGACCGTTTTCACATACCTCGGCCCGGACCGTAACGAAGGTGCGCGCGGTTTCGCTTTGATGTTTTCTTTGCTTTTGATCCTGATCGGCCCTCCGATTCCGATTTCGTTTTGAATTTCAGTTTGTGTTGGGACCACTTGTTGAGATCGAGGTTGCAAATCTCCGTTCGTGTTCCAGGCAAACAGCCAAAAACCGAACAACACGAGAGCGAATGACGGCGACGCAACGGCGAATATCCATGTGAGCCTGTTAGCGAAAAACGCGGAAACGCCAGAGTGTGCCGCCGGCAGAGCGACCGGAGCGGGGCCCGGTTCGAAACGAAATTCTCTCAAGATCATTTCGAGTTTTTCGATTTCGGGATCGCTTCCTTTTTTAGACCAAAGATATTCTTCGTTCATTTCACACCTTCGATGCCAAGCCGATGACGTAGCATTTTCATCCCCCGATGCAGGTTCACTCGTACCGATTCTGGTTTAAGTCCCGTCATTTTCGCGATCTCGTCGCCGGTCATTCCCTCGACCAACCGCAAAATGAGCGTTTCGCGATATGCTTCCGGCAACGACCGGATCATTTGCAGGATCTCCGCTGTTTCCGAACGATTTCCTTCCCGCGCTTCGATGGATTCGTCGAGTTCATCCGTCCTACGCGATGCTCTGTAAAAGTTCGCAGCCTGGTTTCGGGCGACTTTTACCAGCCATCCGCCGATCGCTTTCTTTTCACGGAACACCCCTAAATTTCGAAAAGCAGCAATGAAAACTTCCTGCATCACGTCCTGAACTTCCTCGCGCGGCAGCCGAGCGAGCAAAACACCATGGACAAGCGGAGCGTATTTCAAATAGAGACGGTTGAACTCCTCTTCTCTTCCTTCGCTTTCCATCACGGTTGCGTGACGAGCTTCCGATGCGCCCAATTCGAGCGGAAATGGCGGACATTCTGCAATGTTTTCGTTGATCGACATCAAAAGCTCGGATGGAGAGCGCTTTACGTCCTATAGGTCGAAGGGATCGGGCGATATGTTAACAGAATCGATCGATTTAATTCGAAATTTTTGGAGCTTCCGGCCATTCGGCGTCCGGACTAACCGGTGCGGATTGCGTAGGGCTCAGGTTAGCAGAAGTTATATCAGCGACAATAAAGTTTTCCGGCGGCACGGGATCGCCGAACAAACGTCGAAGCAAGGCAAGCTGGCCGGCGTGCGCCATCGCATCGGAGAACGGTCCTTGAAGAAGACGCTCTTCGGTAAGCTCCTTTAGAAAGGGATCGCCGGCCGCCAGATGGTCCGACAGTGTTTCAAGCATCGAATGGAACCGTTGGATCTCGTCTTCAAATGTTTCCAGTTGCTCGGGCCGGTAAACTCCGCCGAGAAAAAACGTTCGCGCGTAACCCAGCACGCTTGTCATATGGCGCACCAGTTCCTTTGGGGTGCGGATCTGGTTCCCGGCACCGAATTCAGCAAACCCGGCCGGCGCGCCGCGCACAGCTTTTTGCGTACGGTAAGCCAGTGCCGCCAAAAAATGACGTAGAAGTTCGCGTTTTTCGTTCAAAATGTTTGCTCCCGCATTTAACTTCTTTCACGGGCGGCGTCAATCGTCGCTTCTCCGCTGTTGGCCGTTGGTAATTGAACACCCGGAAATAGAAATTCGGCGACCATACCGCGGACCCCGGGCGACCCGAAACTATGCACCTCCGGACACGAATATCAAGCAAATCGAACGGCTCCGCCATCCAAACCAAAGACGTTAACCCCATTTGGCATCAACTAATATTATTTGAAAACTGAATATCTCCAAATCCAAAAACTACGACTTTTCTCCGTGAAACAGCGTCTAAATTATTGGCCGCTTACGGTTTCAGGCGGTTTTTGAAAAGTTTGGGGTATGATTCTCGTGAATTTTTAGACGGCCGCACGCGCGAATGTATCGAGACCTGACTGACGAAAAACTGCTTTCCCTGGCGGTGGAAGCCGATCGCGAAGCGTTCGGCGAGATCGTAAGGCGTTGGGAGCGAAGGATATTCGCCCTGTGTTTCGGTATGCTCGGCCGCGAGGACGAAGCCCGCGACGCGTCACAGGAAGCATTCGTCGCGGCATACAAAAATATCGGGAACTTTCGCGGCGAAGCAAAGGTTTCGAGTTGGCTTCACCGGATAGCAGTCAACCAATGTTTGACAGTAAAACGCCGTTCTAAGACACGCTCGGAAGAGTATCTTGACGACGAAAATCACGAGGACGAACGCGTATTCGTCGCGGCCGAGGCATACTCGCCTTCGATCCAAACGGAGCAGGCGGAACGAAATGTACTTGTTCGACAAGCGGTGGGCTCACTTCCACTTGACCTTCGTCAGGTCGTGGTAATGAAGGAATTTGAAGAAATGACGTTTCAGGAGATATCGGACACGTTAGAGATTCCGCTAAGCACGGTGAAAAGCCGTTTGTACACGGCGCTGAAGCAGTTAAGGTCGAAGCTGGAACGATTGCCGATGGAGATCGGATAGGTGAAGAAATGAGAAACGGCAAAGAAACATATTCATGCCTGTTCGGCGAAGAGATCGTAGCTTACATTTATGACGAGCTAAATTCCGCCGATCGCACCGCTTTCGAAAAGCATCTTTTGGATTGCAGCGGCTGCACGTCGGCGTTTGCAGATATTTCGTTCTCGAGACTGGGTGTTTACGAATGGCATCGTGATGAATTCGTCCCGCTCGAAACGCCGAATTTCGCGATTCCATACAAACAGGAAGCCGCCGGGGCGACAACGCTTTGGATCGGTTCGCTGCGTAACCTGGTTTGGTCGCCAATGCGCATCGCCTTCGCCGGCGGTTCGCTCGCGGCCATCGCGGTGGCGATTGGACTCGTTGTAACTTTCAATTCGCCGGTTGGTACGGATTTAACTGCGGGCGGCTCGCAGCCGGTTCAAGAGATCGTTACCGAATTTCCAGTCAAAACCGAACCGCGAGCTCCGATCGAAAACCCGAAATCCGAAACTAATGAAAGGGCCGAGGTAAAGCGTGAATTCAAGGCCCCGGAGCCGAAAACTCGTGTTGTGAAGGCGAAGGCAGCTGCCCCGCGTAAAAAGATCGAGAGAGTGACGTCCACCGCTCAAAATGGTCCTCGATTGGGTAATTTCGATGAAACGGAAGACACTTCACTGCGTCTGGCAGACTTGATGGCTGATATCGATACAAAGGATTAAATAGGGTTATGTCTAGACTTTCACTTTCCCCGAGATTTCTTTTGACTCTCGCTGCACTTATCGCGTTCACGGGCGCCGCTTTCGGTCAGGACGGCCCGCCGCCCCGACAGGATCGACGCCCGCCGAATGACCAACGGCCGGACCCGATCGCGGAGCTTGGCTTGTCTGCGGAACAGATCCAACAGTTCCGTCACCTCAATCAACAGCACCGCCCGTTAATGAATGATGCGCAGAAACGCATGCGCGAGGCGAACCGCGAATTGGACATGGCGATCTACGCTGACGTTGTTTCAGATGGAGACATACGCGAAAAGCTAAAAGCTTTCCAGGACGCGCAGATAGAGGTCAACCGACTAAGGTTCGTACATGAGCTAAATATCAGGAAGATCCTTACCCACGAACAGCTTGTCCGATTTCGCGAAATGCGGCGCCGATTTGCGGAAACACGGCCCCGAAACCAGAGGCTAAACCCGAGGCAAAGACGCGGTGTGGATCCTTTGAAGCGGCGTGACCAGGAAACACCGCCGATCAATAATCAAAAACGGCCGGCAATTTAAGTCAACTTCACCCCTGCGTAAAAAACGACCGTCTTTCCTTCGGAAACCGGTTGTTTTTTGCGCTTGTTGTCGATTCGGGTGCTTCATTGTAACCTTTACGGAGCATTTCCCAGATCGCCCCGTTCACGGCTGAATGAATCCGCTAACTCGTTTTCTGTCCGAATTGCAAGAAGTCAGTCTGCTGATATGGCGGGCCTTCATAAGCATTTTCAGTTACCCCCGATACTACGCCGAAACGATCAAGCAGATGGACCTTATAGGGGTTGGGTCGCTTCCGATCGTTCTTTTAACCGGTTTCTTTACCGGCGGCGTTCTTGTGCTGCAGGTTTTTCCGACGCTCCAGTACTATAGCATCCAGAATGAAGCCGGGAACTCGGTCGCGACTTCGCTGATCCGCGAGCTGGGACCCGTTTTGTCGGCCTTAATGGTATCCGGGCGTATTGGCGCAGCTATATCTGCTGAACTCGGATCAATGGTAGTTTCGCAGCAGATCGACGCCATGCGTGCACTTGGGACCGATCCCATCCGGCGGCTTGTGCTGCCTCGGATCTTCTCGTTGGTGGTAATGCTGCCGCTTCTTACCGTCGCGTGCGACATTCTGGGCCTGATCGGCGGAGGCGTGGTCGCATCAAGCATTTACAACCAGGATTATCATGTCTTCGCTACGTCCGTTCGAGTGGGAATCTCGACCTCGGACCTCGTCAGCGGGCTTATCAAGCCATTGTTCTTCGGACTGATCATCGGGGCAGTTGCGTGCCACAAAGGCCTTTCCACAACGGGAGGCACCGCAGGGGTCGGCCGCTCGACGACCGACGCGGTCGTTATCGCGTCGATCTGGGTGATCATATTCGATTTCTTCCTTTCGAAGGCACTGCAGTATCTACTTGATCTGGGACAGCTATAAATGTTCGAAACTCAAAAGATCGAAACCAACAACAGCAGCGATCCGTTTTGGACCGTTGTTCCTGCTATCGAGTTGCGGGACGTTTGCCTTTCTTTCGACGACAAGCTGATCCTAGACAACATAAGCGTTTCCGTACGGCGCGGAGAATGCAAAATAATCCTCGGCCGCAGCGGCGGGGGAAAATCTACGATCGTCCGGCTGATACTGGGACTGTTGAAACCGGATTCCGGCCGTATCCTCGTCGACGGCGAAGACATAACCGATTACAGCGAAGTCGAAATGATGCCGGTCCGGCAGAAGATCGGAATGGTTTTCCAGGAAGGGGCACTGTTCGATTCCGTTTCTGTTTACGAAAACGTTGCCTATCGGCTTCGGGAGCAGGGCCACGAAGAGGCGGAGATCGAGCGAGAGGTCACACGAATGCTCGAGTTCGTCGACCTTGCAGATGCGATCAATAAAATGCCGATCGAGCTTTCCGGCGGCATGCGCCGGCGTGTCGGGATCGCACGCGCTTTGATCGGCGATCCATCGATACTTTTGTTCGACGAGCCGACGGCCGGCCTCGATCCGCCGACCGCCAGGACGATCTGCGAGTTGGTTATAAAGCTCCGGGACCTGCAGGACGTTTCCTCGATTTTCGTTACGCACGAGATGAACAACGTCGAGAATCTTTCTTCCGAATATGCTACCGTAAACGAAAAAGGAGAAGTAGTTTTCGAAAAGGAAGGCGATAAGTTATGCCTTATCAATACCGAGATCCTGATGATGCGGAACGGGAAGATCATCTTTAACGGAACGGACGAGCAGTTGAAATCCAGCGACGAAGTTTACGTAAAACGGTTTATCAGGGGCGAGAGATAGTTGAATGGTAGAATCACGAAGATCATTTAGATTAAGCCAGGTGCGCGTCGGCATCTTTGTTCTTTTCGGATTGGGAATCCTGGGATTTTTGATCATGAACTCCACGGGTGACTTTAATCCGTTTGAAAAGAAACTGCGTTTGAAGGCGCACTTTATGGCCGCCGACGGGCTCCGCGACGGTTCCGAGGTACAGCTGGCCGGCGTCCGCATCGGCAAGGTTGATTCGGTCCAATTGCTGCCGCCCGACAGCGATGACGGGGCGAAGATCGAGGCGGTGATGACTGTCGACCAGGAGCTGAATGGCCGGCCGATAAACGAGAGGATCCGTACCGATTCGACCGCCCAGCTTGTAGCCGTTTCCCTTCTCGCCAACGACAAACTGATCAATATTTCGCCGGGCACGACAAATGGCGATGCGGTCCCCGAAAACTACGTTCTCGAATCTCGCAGTTCGACAACGATCAGCAACCTTACGGAAACGGGCAACGAGCTGCTCGATCAGATAAAGCGTCTAGCGATACCTGCAAATGAGATCCTGACCAAAGCGAATCGAGGCGAAGGCACGCTCGGACGCGTTGTCAACGACGAATCGCTTTATCGGAATCTTGATTCGACGATCGCCGAAGCGAAAACTACGGTGAGGCAGCTGCAGCAAACGCTCGACAGGGTCAACCGCGGCGAAGGGACGGCCGGCGCATTGATCAACGACCGCGCCCTCTACGACAACCTGAATAAAACCGTCTCTCAGATCGAAACGATCACAAATGAGATACGTACCGGCAAAGGCACGGCCGGAAAGATCGTCACCGACGACGAGCTTTACAACGACACACGCGCCGCGATCAACGATCTTCGGACCGCCACAAATAAGATCAACCTTCTTATCGACGATGTTTCAGCCGGAAAAGGCACCATCGGCAAGCTCTTCAACGACGATAAGCTGTACGGGGACGCGTCATTGACGCTTGAACGTTTCAACACCGCAGCTGTGCGTATCGAGTCGATTCTCGCAGACGCTCAGGCGGGCAAAGGAACGCTTGGCCGCCTGGTCACCGACGACACGCTTTTTAACAACGCGAATTCCACCGTCCAAAGCATAAACAAATTCTCCGATAACGCATCGCGCATGATCGATGACTTTCGCCGTGAACCAAAAAAATACCTCCGAATAAAACTATCCCTTTTCTGATCGTCGGCTATTGACGCGCACAAATACTCTTCATATTATTAAGGTGCATAATATACATCGTATGGTGCATATTATGCATCTTCTACTTTGTGAAGGAACGCCGTCTCAAACTCATCGCCGAAACGGTGGCGGAAAATGCCGTGAAGAATCAGGCCGACCTCATCGCCCTGCTGAAGCGACGCGGATTCGCCGTCACGCAAGCAAGCGTTTCGCGCGACCTGGACGAGCTGAACATAACGAAAAAGGAAGGTGTTTACAGACAAAGTTCGAAGAACCGGTTCAATGACAGTTTCGGACGAGTTACTTTTTCTGCAGCGGGCGGTCATATGATCGTCGCGAAATGCAGCTCAGGTCTCGCGTCGGCCCTCGCCGTTCAACTCGACGCGCTCGAATTAGAAGGAGTCGTCGGCACGATAGCCGGGGATGATACGGTTTTTGTAGCATTAGCGTCGTCATCCTCGCAAACGGGGATCATTAGGAAGCTGAAGGTGCAATTTGGAACATAAAGCTAAAATAAGAATCGCGATCTTCGGCGGCTCCGGCTACGGCGGCAGCGAACTGCTGCGGATCCTTCTGTTTCACCCCGATGCCGAGATCGCGTTAGTCACCGCGAACGAGCACGCCGGGAAACCGGTCGTTTAAGTTCATAAGAAAATGAAAGGCCTGACGGATCTTTCGTTCGTTCCTTCTACTGACGACCTCTCCGAGATCGGGGACGTTGATATCGCCTTTTTCGCATTACCTCACGGCCAGGCGCTGCAGTTGATCCCGAAATTGCCTCCAAATGTAAAGGCTATCGATCTGTCGGGGGATTTTCGTATCAATGATGCTGCGGTTTTCGAACAATACTACAAACAGCGGCACGCCGGTGAGGTCCAATCTGGTTTCGTGTATGGCTTGACCGAAACGAATCGAGAAGCCATCAGAGCCGCGAAGTATATAGCCAATCCCGGGTGTTTCGCGACAGCTACCCTCCTCGCTTTGTCGCCGATGGTAAGCAGCGGACTTCTAGACGGAACCATAGTTGTAGATGCGAAAACGGGATCTTCCGGTTCAGGGGCGAAAGCTGCGGCGAATACACACCACCCGCAGCGAATGAACTCGTTTTACGCATACAAGCCGTTCACCCATCAGCACGTTCCCGAGATCGCACAGCATTTGCGCCAGGCCGGCGATTTCAAGGATCAATTGGTTTTCATGACGCACAGTCTGCCGGTGTCGCGCGGCATATTCGCTTCCTGCTATATGCAGACGAAAGTGAATCTTACGAATGAGGACGTATTGAACCTCTTCGAACATTTTTACGCCGATTCCTTTTTCGTCCGTTTTGCCGAAACATCGCCGGATATCAACTGGGTAAAGAACACGAACTTTTGCGATATCTCCGTGCACTCGAGTGGGAAGAACGTCGTGGCGTTCGCCGCACTGGATAATCTGGTCAAAGGTGCTGCCGGACAGGCCGTTCAGAATATGAATCTCATGTTCGGGCTTGACGAGAAAACGGGGCTGGTTTTTACCGGAGGTAACCCTTAGGGTAAGAGTTACGCGTTCACGCGTGATCGGCTCAAAAACGTTATTTTCACGCCTAAAGGCGTAACTCTTACTATGGATTTCGGAGCGATCCGACAACTCGAAGACGAATTCCAAATCGCTACATACAAGAAGATGGGAATCGCAGTAGAGCGCGGCCTGGGTTCGTGGATCTGGACAAGCGAGGGCGAGAAATATCTCGATCTTTATGGCGGCCACGCTGTATGCGCTACCGGGCATTCGCATCCGCACGTCGTGAATGCGATCAAGGATCAAGCGAATAAAGTGCTGTTCTATTCTAACTTGGTTTATTCGGAACTTCGCGGCCGGGCAGCCGAGAAACTCGTTTCCATCGCACCGCCGAGTTTAACGAAAGCCTTTTTTTGCAATTCCGGGACGGAGGCAAATGAGAACGCGATGCGAATGGCCCGGATGACGACCGGCCGCGGAAAGATCGTTTCGTTCTCGGGCGGTTTTCATGGGCGAACTGCCGACTCCATTTCCGCAACATTTCTCGGTAAATACAGAGAGATCGGCAAGCCCAATGTTCCCGGCCACGTCGAAGCTGAATTCGGAAACATCGATAGCGTACGAACCTTGATCGACGAGGAAACGGCCGGCATCGTCGTCGAACCCATTCAATCCATGGCCGGAGTTCGCGAAGCCCCGCCGGAATTCTTCAAAGAGCTCCGAGATCTCTGCGACGAAACCGGCGCGGTCCTGATCTTCGATGAGGTTCAGACCGGGATCGGCCGAACGGGCAATTGGTTCTTTGCCGGAAGCGAATTTGCTGCCGACGTCGCACCCGACATAATTACCCTCGCCAAAAGTTTGGGAAGTGGTATTCCGGTTGGCGCCTGCCTGGTCAATGAGCGTGCTGCGTCCGCGATCAAAGAGAACGATCTGGGAACCACGTTCGGCGGCGGGATGATCGCAATGGCAGCCGTGCTTGCAACGCTCGAAGCCATCGAAATGAACGGAATGATCTCAAATGCGTCGATTTTCGAACAGTACCTTCGAGATTCGCTGTCAACCGTATCCGAAGTTGCCGAAATTCGGGGCAAAGGCTGCTTGCTCGGGATCGAATTTCAGGACAAATGTGCGCCGGTCCATTCAAGGCTGCTTGAGAAGAAGATAATTACCGGCACTTCGAGCGATCCGAAGGTGTTGCGTTTGCTACCGCCCTTGTCCACGAGGATCGAAGAGATCGAACTGCTGATCAACGAGCTAAGGACGAATTAAAGATGGAAGACGTCGTATTCCTTTTCGATGTGGACAACACGCTTCTCGATAATGATCGGGTCACGGCGGATCTGCGCAAGTTCCTCGAATCGGAAGTGGGTAGCGAGCGAAGCGACCGTTATTGGCACATTTTCGAGGAACTTAGGAAGGAGCTAGGCTATGCGGATTACCTGGGCGCCTTGCAGAGATATCGAACTGAGTATCCTTATGATTCTCATCTGTTAGCCGTATCAACCTATTTGGTGAATTATCCATTCGCGAATCGGCTATTTCCCAACTCGCTTGATGTTCTTGAGTATTTCAAAACACTCGGCAAGGTGGTGATCCTAACGGACGGCGACGTTGTATTTCAGCCTCGAAAGATCGAGCGTTCCGGACTGCTCGAAACGGTTGATCACAATATTCTGATCTACATTCACAAAGAGCAGGAGCTTAAAGATGTCGAGAGGCGATTTCCCGCCCGCCACTATGTGTTCATCGACGATAAGATTAGGCTTTTGACAGCGTTCAAAAACCAATGGGGTGCGCGTGTTACGACCGTCTTTCCTAAACAAGGCCACTACGCTTTCGATGAAGCAGAGGTTGCGAAGTATCCACCGGCGGACATGGCGATAGGCCGGATCGGCGAGATGCTTGAAGTGCCGCTCAATAAATTATTCCCGTGAATCGAAATTTTCTAACTACCGCCGATCTCTCGCGATCCGAACTTGAATCGGTGCTGGCCAACGCCGTTGAGATCAAGAATGCCGGTGCAGGAACAAAGCCGCTAGCCGGTAGGTCCGTCGCTCTCGTATTCCTTAACCCTTCGCTGCGTACACGGGCATCGATGCAAGTCGGAATTTATGAACTCGGCGGAAATCCGGTGATCCTGGAACCGGGTTCGACTTCGTGGACTCTCGAGCATCGAGAAGGCGCGGTAATGGACGGTGATAAGACCGAACATATAAAGGAATTCGTCCGCGTCCTTGAACGTTACGTTTCCGCTATCGGTGTACGGACGTTCGCTGAATTGAAGGATTGGAAAACGGAGCGAACTGACCCGGTACTAAACGCATTCGCCAGGTACTCAAATGTTCCGGTGATCAATCTCGAATCCGCGATGCATCATCCGTGCCAGGCAATGGCGGATATGATGACGATACGCGAAAAGTTTGGAAATGAAAAGAAAAAGATCTTGCTCACATGGGCGTGGCATCCGAAGCCCTTGCCGATGGCCGTTCCGAACAGTTTCGCACTCGCGGCGGCCCAGTTCGGCCACGACCTGCGAGTCGCGCACCCGGCCGCTTATGAGCTCGATCCTCATTTATTACGCAAGGTCGAGGCGTTCGCACGAAAGGCCGGCGGGTCGGTTGAGTTCACGCACAACGTAAATGAGGCGTTCTACGACGTCGACGTGGTGTATGCGAAAAGCTGGGGAAGCAAGAAGTTTTACGGTGCGGTGGAAACGGAGATCGCTTTTCGGGCCGATATGCGTAACAGTTGGATCGTCGATTCCGAAAAGATGAATAAAACGAATAACGCAGTATTTATGCATTGCCTGCCGGTACGAAGGAACGTGATCGTTACGGATGACGTCATCGATTCGCCGAATTCGGTTGTGATCGATGAAGCGGAGAACCGCCTGCACGTACAGAAAGCAATTTTGACGGAGCTCGTGAAATGAACATTGAAACGCTGGATCTCTTGCGAGAAGCGCTTCCCTACATTCAACGCTTTAAAGGGAAGACTTTTGTCGTGAAATTCTCCGGAAAAGTCACCGAAGACAAATCGACGCTCGTTTCGCTGGCGGAAGAACTTGCGCTGCTTCATCAGGTCGGCATTCGAGTTTGCGTTATTCACGGCGGCGGAAAGCAGCTGACGGAATTAGCGAAGAAGCTTGGAGTTGTGCAGACCGTTATCGAAGGCCGCCGCGTTACTGACGATGACACTCTCGATCTTGCAAAGATGATATTTCGCGGGAAGATAAATACGGAAATACTCTCCGCACTTCGCCATCGCGGCGTCGAAGCTGTTGGCCTTTCAGGCATCGACGGCGGTGTGATCAAGGCCGTGAAACGGCCCCCACGCGAGGTAATGAATAGAGAGACAGGCGAATCTGAGGAGATCGATTTCGGCCACGTCGGCGACATCGTCGATGTAGATGTCCGACTCGTAAACTTGCTGCTTGAAGGCGGTTATTTGCCGGTCATCTCGTCACTCGGAGCTGACGACGATGGAAAGATCCTGAACATCAACGCGGACACCATCGCCGCCGAGATCGCGATCAGTCTGAAAGCTGAAAAGTTAATATTGCTTTCTGACGTGAACGGGATCTATTCCGATCCAACTGACGAATCAACAAAGATAAATCGACTTACCGTAAGTGAAGCCGAAGAAATGATCTCCAACGGCACAGCAACAGGTGGCATGATACCAAAGCTTCAAAGTCTGATTTCCCTGTTACAACGCGGTGTTCGTTCCGCCCATATCATGAGTGGCTCGATCCGAAACGCAATTCTTTCTGAAGTTTTCACAGATGAAGGGACAGGAACGATGCTTAGTGGGGAAGCACGCACGACGTGAGGGCGAAACTTCCGGTAACACGCAAAAAAAAGACAGGCTGACAGCCTGCCGTACATTACTTGGTGCTCAGGGCGAGACTCGAACTCGCACGGATTACTCCACACGCCCCTCAAACGTGCGCGGCTACCAATTACGCCACCTGAGCCTGCCGATTTTAGATTTTAGATT